>PLBD01000297.1 GCA_003135315.1 Acidobacteriaceae bacterium
GCTTGGCGGGAGCATCGGACTTGGCGCCTTGCGGCGAAGCGCCGGCCGGCTGCTCACGGCTCGGCGGCGAAGCCGTCGAACTGCTACCGCCTTGAGCGGAAGGCTGGGATGTTGCCGGTGCCGTCGTTTGCGGCGGAGCAGGCGTTGGTTCCGTTGCCGGTGGTGGAGTGGCTGGCGGCGGGGGATACTTGATCGCCGAAGGTGCAGTCGGAAGTTGCGGTTGTGACGCGTCCTGGGCGACGAGCCCCCACGGCAACGCCGCCGCCACAACCAGAATCAGCCAGAATCTCATTCGGAGCTTTATTATAGCTGTTGGACGAATGAGGATACTTTACGCCGCATGATTGTCTCTAGATTGTCTGGAATTCGCATCGCGTGTGGATTTGCACTCCTGCTGTGGAACTCCTGCCTCCTGGCCAGCACCGGGCGGCCGCACGAGATCAGCAACATTCACTTCGAGAATGTCACGCAAACCACCGTCGACGTGGTGTGGACCACCGCCCATCCCAGCACCTCGCAGGTGCTCATCTCCTACACCAACGATTTCGAGGCCGACCGCTGGGCGCTCCCAGTTGCCGATCCCGCGCTCGTCACCACGCATCGTGTGACCGTCGATCACTTGATCCCGTTCAACCCCAAGACCGGCGATGGCACCTATTACATCTACGTGGCCTCGGTTGACGCCAAGGGGGAGATGTCCACCGCTCCCGGCCCGCAGACGCAAGACGGGAAGAATCCTTCGATCATGATGCGCACCGCGCCGGCTGCCCCCATGGGTCCGCCGAGCATGAAGTTTTACACTTCCGGTCCCGACGAAACCTTCCCCGGCTCCGACATGTACTTTCAGGTGCAGCCCATCATCATGGCCGGGCCGACGGGCACTAATCTCGATATTCACAGCGAACGGGGATACAACAACGACAGCGATGGCGTAGTGAAGTACCTGGGCGCGGACAAGGGGAATCCCGAAACCATAAGCGTGCACTTCTCCTGCGAGTGGGGCAGTTCCACAGGCGACGATAGCGAAGAGCAGCAATTGGACCGCGACCGGAACATGGGCTACTGTCCTAACGCCAACGCCAACGTGCGCGACCTGACGATTCGCCTGCGGACCGCGCCCAACACCGTCCCCGGAAAATACTCGGTTGCGTTCACCCTGGAAAGCAATGGGCAGTCGCAGACAGGGACCTATGAATTCACCGTGCTGCCGGCTCCCACCGCGCCTGCGACGCCGCAACTGACGCCCAAGCCGATTCCCGGGCTTTCCACCTGGGAAAAGCAAATGGTCGATCTGGGCAAGAAGTGGTGCATTTATCGCGACGAGCAAAACGCCGCGGGCAACTTCGTGGACAACTGGGGCTGGACGGGCGATGCCTGGTTCTACGACGGCGGCCGCGTGTATCAGAACATCGACACCTATACCGCCGCAGCCGGACATCCCAACCATCCGGCCTGGCAGCACTGCGCGCTCACGTTGCTTGATCCTTACGCAAACTACCTGGTGGCTAACAAAGGCTCCATGGCGGGCTATTCCATCTTTCCCTACGGGATGGCGATGAACTACTACCGCACCAAAGCCGATGTGATGCGATACGGCATCAGGGCGGTGGCGACGCAGGGCCCGCAGCGGCAGTCTTGCGGCTATGTTGACCCGGGCGGAATTCGCGAGAATTCCTACCGCAGTAATGCCTGGATGGCCAACGAGATGCTCGGCGCACGGCGCTGGCCGCTGTTGCAGCGCAACATCGACAAGGTCATGGGCAATCTGAATATGGCGAACCGGGGACTGGCCGGCTCGGTCCATCCTTTCATGCTCGGCATTGGCATGGAGACGCTGATCCACTGGTACGATCTCAACCTGGCCGAGGGCCATCCCGACTATCGCGTGCTACCGGTGATTAAAGAGACGCTCGACGCCATGTGGCGCGACCTCTGGGTGCCCAAGCAAAATATCCTGGTGTACGAACGCTACACCTTGCCGCCGAATCACAGCATGAGCTACAGCGCACTCAACAATCTGGTGTCGGTAGCCTATGCCTGGTACTGGATGCAGACCGGCGATACCGTCGAGCGCGATCGCGGCGACCTGCTCTTCCAGCACGCCTTCGACGATCCCGACGGAGGCTATAGTTGGAGCGGCAAGCAGTTCAGCCAGGAGTTCGAGTTCAGCTTCGACTTTGTGCGCTATCGTCAGGGACTGACGACCTCCAGCGTGGTGCAGGAGAACAATCCTTATACCGGCCCCTACGCCGACACGAATCCTCCGATCAGCGAGAAGGTGAATTGCGATCCGAACCATTTCCCGGGATGCAAAGCGGGCTCGATCGGAAGTACCACCGCGACCATCTTCTGGGGTACGTTCAAGCCGGCCACCACGCAACTGGTCTACGGAAAAACCGATAGCTATGGACAGGCCTCGCCGGTCGATAAGGCGATGGTCTTTTCGCACGTCGTGAACCTGACGGGGTTAGAACCGGGCACGACCTATCACTTCCGTACCCGGTCGGTAGACCGCGTGGGCAATGTCGGCTCCATGAAGGACCTGACGTTTACCACGTTGCCGGCGGCGGCTCCGGCGAAGACGCCGTAAATTGTTTTGAAAGGGCACGCCTCCAGGCGTGCCGATGAAGCCACCAGAGAATCCGGCTTTAGCGGCACAGGTTCTCACGCAGACTCTAAAGGCCGACGTCTCTCGCACGCTCTACCGGCACGGCTGGAGCCGTGCCCTTTCAAAACCGGATACACCAACATTCGCGCTGTCCTATCCGCGCACTTTCTCCAAAAACTCCAGCAACTCCTTTGGCAACGGCGCTTCGAACTTCATCGCCTCGCCGGTTCGCGGCTGCTGGAATTCGATCGCCGCTGCGTGAAGAAAATTCCGGTCGAGCGCGAGCACCGCGGGCGAAATTGCATTTCCCACTCGCTTCAGCTCCTTCGCAGCGCCGTACAGCGCATCCCCCACTACAGGATGCCTCAGCGACGCCATGTGCACGCGGATCTGGTGCGTGCGTCCAGTCTCAATTCGCACGTCCGCCAGCGCAAACTTTCCGTAGGCTGACGCGATGCGTTCGCGCACTTCGTAGTGCGTTATCGCCGAGCGGCCTCCGCTGCCGCGGATGCTCATACGTGTGCGCCGTACCGCGTCGCGGCTGATGGGATCGTTGATCGTCCCGCGGTCTTTTGGCGGCCAGCCGTGCACCAGCGCCACGTAGCGCTTCTTGATCTCGCGTTTGGAAAACTGCGCCGCCAGCCTGCGATGGGCCAAATCGTTCTTGGCGACGAGGATCAACCCGCTGGTCTCCTTGTCCAGGCGATGCACGATGCCCGGCCGCAACTCGCCGCCGACCTCGGACAACGCTCCAAAGCGATGCAGCAGAGCATTGACCAGCGTGCCCCGATTGCGCTCGTCGTCGGTCGCACCCGCTCCGGCATGGACCATCATTCCCGCCGGCTTGTTCACCACCGCCAGGTCGTCGTCTTCGTAAACAATGTCGAGAGGGATGTCCTCGGCGATGGCTCGCAGCGGCGGGGGCTGCACTTCGCCCAGGATGGTGATCTGCTCGCCGCCGCGCAGTTTGAGCGACGACTTGGCAATCGCTCCGTTTACCAGAGCTTTTTCCTCGCGCAGCATCTGCTGCACCCGCGCCCGGCTGACGTCAGGAATTTGCTCCGCCAGGAACTGGTCGAGCCGCTGTCCGGCGGCGTCGGCGGGAACGGCAATGGTCAGTGGAAAGCGCAATGGCAAGTTTCGAGTTTCCGGTTTCGAGTTTCAAGTACGCGGATCGGCGGGAAACTAGTTGACGAGAGAAATCAATGCCTGCGGCCCCAGAGCCGCTCGGCTTCAGAACGCCTGCGGATTGTACCAAACCCTTACAGGATGATCGCGGACTTGAAACTGGAAACTCGAAACTATCTTGCTGCCTTCACGGCCACCGGCGGCGCCAGCGCCACCCGCCGCATCCACAGCAAGCCGCCGGCAATTACCAGGCAAAGCGCGATCGCCTGGGTGTCGCTCATGAACCCGAGGAACTGGCCCCGGCCAGGATCGCCGCGGAAGAACTCGATGAAGTAGCGCCCGATGCCATAGACGATCATGTACGTCCCGATGATCTCGCCTTCAAACTTCTTGCGCCGGATCAGCCACACCAGGAACAGGCAGTTGCACAGCTCCAGCACCATCTCGTAGAGCTGCGTCGGGTGCAGTGGAATATTCAGCGGCGTGCCCACGATCTCATTGGCCAGGGGATTGCGGAAGGTCACGGCCCAGGCCACATGGGTCTCGCGCCCGTAGCAGCAGCCGGCCGCGAAGCACCCGATACGCCCAAAGGCATGCCCCAGCGCCAGTCCGGGCGCGAACACATCGCAAGTGCGCAACACCGGCATGTTGTTCGCCCGCATGTACCAGATGCACATCACCAGCGCGAGCAGAAATCCGCCGGAAAAGACGCCGGCGGCCTGCAGGGTAGCCAACGAAAAAATATGCTGCCGCGCATCCGGATCGGTGATGAAGTAAAGAATCTTCGCGCCCACTATGCCGGAGAGAATAGCGATCAGGCCAAGGTTCCACAGGTGTTCAGGATCAAGTCCCTGCTCGCGGCCGAGTTTGACGATCAGCAGCAGGCCGAAGATCAGGCCCATCGCCGCCATCAGACCGTAGGTCGGAAGGTTAAAACTGCCAAGGTGAAATAAACTGGGAAACACGCTTCTATTTTAGACGTAAACGGGGACCGGGAGTTTCAGCGTGGCTTTTAGCTCTTAGCCTTTAGCCCTTAGCAGGCGTGGGACCGGGAACTGTGTCGGCGCAGAGCGCGGATAGGATATGGGCAGGAGCACCGCTTGCTAAAGGCTAACAGCTAATAGCTAAGAGCTAGAAAAAACCGACCCGCGGGGCCGTGTCTGGTGGGCCGTCAATGAACCCGCATTATACGGTGGGGACCCGCCGCAGCTCTTTAGGCATCTCCGCGTGACGGAGCATCGCACACCGAACCGTTTACGAGTCGGGCCCCCTGTTCATTGAGCATTGGTTCAAAAAACGGTTGCCACCAACACCAACTTTGCAGGCCGGTTTAATGATCAGATGCTATGGAAAAGGCAGGCCGATGACAAGAGGCATCAGGTAAATAGTTGGCCAATAACGTGCCATCGACAGCACAGAAGTGGCGGGGAGATGGCGGACGGACCTGTCTTCCGGCCGTTAGTTGCTTTGCCATTAAACTTCGATGAAGAGCGGTGGGCAGCCTTTAGGCCGACGAGGGATCTGCTTTTGACTTTTTCAGGATCCTGTGAAGCCATGCCCTTTCAAGGCCGCCTCAACGGTATTTTCCAATCGACGTTCAGCGCACCGCGCTAACGCCGTTTTCCACGGGCTGCACCAGTTGCTCGGGATTGGCGAAATTCGCCTGCGCGATGCGGATCTGCTCCTTGAAGTTGTCGACCATGTCCTCGCGCAAACGCACTTCGGTGGGCTTCTTGGCGATGCTCATTTTGTCGATCTTGTCTTGCAGGCGCAGCAGTCCGTAGAAGAGATTTTCCGGCCGCGGCGGACAGCCGATAACGTAAACGTCAACCGGCACGATGCGATCCACGCCCTGCAGCACAGCGTAGGTATTGAACGGGCCGCCGACCGACGAGCACGCGCCCATCGAAATGCACCACTTGGGATCGGGCATCTGNNACGGTGCCGGCGACGATCATCAGATCGCTCTGCCGCGGGCTCGGGCGAAACACCTCCGAGCCAAAGCGTGCGATGTCGAAGCGCGACGTGGAAGCGGCGATCATCTCGATCGCGCAGCAAGCCAGGCCAAACGTCATGGGCCAGATCGCGGACTTCCGCGCCCAGTTGAAGACGTAATCGACCGTGGTGACCATGAAGTTCTTCTCGAACTTGTTTTCAATCCAACCCATGAAATACCTTCCTCGATGGCAGGCTAACCCATTATCTTCGCCGATCACGCTACCAGCAGGCTGTGATGAGCGTCACAGGCAGCCGCAAGCCCGAGTCTAGGCTGCATTGGCGGCGGGTTCAAGTGGAAGTTCCGGGGCCCCAGTTCGTCGCGGGAAGCACCTCGGCCTTGCCGCAAAAGCAAACGGGGCGCATGGCGCGCCCCGTCTGGCTAACGGCAGCAATCGAGTTCAGCCTACTCGTTTGCTCCAAATTGTTTCAGGTCTTCCGGTCCGTCCTGCAGCACCACTTTCTCCTTGCCCTGCACCATGATCCGGACACTTTCCACCACGTCGGGATTGGCCAGCGTCGTGATATCTCCGGTGTTCATGTTGTTGGAGAGGGCGGCGAGAACACGCCGCATGAGTTTGCCGGACCGCGTTTTGGGCATGTCCGGAACAATGAGGATGCGGCGCGGGCGGGCAATCTTGCCAATCATGGTTTCAATGACGTGATTGACCTTTTCCAGGATCTCCGGATGCTGAGGCGGCAGGATGTCAGGCTGGAGGACGATATAGACCTCGGGCACGCGGCCTTTGATCTCGTCCACCACCGGCACCACCGCCGCTTCCACCACCTCGGGAACCGTCAGGCACGCCGACTCGATTTCCTTGGTGCCCAGGCGGTGGCCGGCGACGTTGATGACGTCATCCACGCGTCCCAGGATGCGGAAGTAGCCGTCTGGCGCAAGCACGGCCCCGTCGGCCGCAAAGTACGGCCAGTCGCGCCAATCCTTGCTGTTGGGGTCCTTGCAGTACTTCGCATAGTACTGGGAGACGAAGCGGTCGCGATCGCCCCAGATGGTCTGCATGATGCCCGGCCACGGGTTGCGGATACAGATGTTGCCCGCCTTGCCGGTACCCGCCTGCACCATCTCACCCATTTCGTCGATGATCACGGGGAAGATACCCGGCATACCCGGACCTGCGCTTCCCGGCTTCATGGGATCGAGCGCCGGCTTGGTAGTGCACAGGAAGCCGCCGTTTTCGGTTTGCCACCAGGTGTCCACAATCACGGCTTCGCCTTTGCCCACCGTCTCGTAATACCAGCGCCAAACCTCGGGCTCGATGGGCTCGCCCACCGTGGTCATGTGCTTGAAGTGGTAGTTGTACTTGGTGGGTTCGTCGTGGCCCGACTTGCGCAACATGCGAATGGCCGTGGGCGAGGTGTGGAAGATGTTGACATCCAGGCGCTCGGCGATTCTCCATACTCTGCCGGCGTCGGGATACGTGGGAACGCCTTCGTAGATGACGCTAGTGGCGGCCAGGGCCAAAGGTCCGTAGACGATAAACGAGTGCCCGGTAATCCAGCCGATGTCGGCCATGCACCAGTACACGTCTTCGGGGTGGATGTCCTGGATGTACTTGGAGCAACCCGTCACGTAGCTGAGGTAGCCGCCGGTGCGGTGCTGGCAGCCCTTCGGCTTGCCCGTGCTGCCGCTGGTGTACATCAGGAACAACGGCGCCTCGGCATCCATGGGAACCGGAGGCACGAGCACGCCCGAGTAATTCGGAAGAATCTCGTCAACCCAGTAGTCGCGGCCTTCCACGAACGGCGAAGCGGTCGCACTCTGGCCGGCGTGACGTCTCCAGACCAGCACCTTCTCGACGTTCGTGCCTTCTTTCTTGGCAATGTCCAGGGCGATATCGGCGCCGGCTTTGTGGTCGAGCATCTTGCCGTTGCGGTAGTAGCCATCCATGGTGATCAGCACGGAGCTGCCGGAATCGGCAGCGCGCATGCCGCATGCCTCGCCGCTGAAGCCTCCGAACACCACCGAGTGGATCACTCCCAGGCGGGCGCAGGCCAGCATGGTAATCGGCAGCTCGGGCACCATCGGCATGTGAATGGTGACGCGATCGCCGGCTTTCAGCTTGCAGAACTCCTGCAGCAGCGCCGCGAATTCATTGACCCTCACATACAGCTCGCGGTAGGTGACGGACACCGGCGCTTCGGATTCCGGTTCCGGAACGAAGATGAGCGCCGCTTTGTTCTTGTACTTGTCGAGGTGCCGGTCCACGCAGTTGTACGAGGCGTTGATCTTGCCGCCCACGAACCACTTCCAGAACGGTGGATCGCTGGTGTCAAGCGTGGTGTGCCAGTACTCGTCCCAGGTCAGGAGATCGGCGTATTCGCGGAAGCACTCCGGGAAATTTTTCTCGCTGAAGCGTTCGTTGATGTCGGGGTCGGTGAGATTCGCCTGGCCGATGAATTTCGCGGAGGGATAATAGTATTCTTCTTCCCGCCAATGAACTGCGATCTGAGCTTCGCTGGTCTGCGCCACCGGATTCTGCTGCTGAAGAGGTCGAGCCATATCAAGTCACTCCTTGGATTTCTGATTTGATCGTAGATTGCGCTAGTACGGTACAGCGTTAGGCTGTGCATTTCACTGCCGAGCCCGGGGAACTTCCCAACTGTCTGACATGCTCCGGCCCGCCATTACTGCGTGCCGGACTGATGCCAGAATACAAACACACCTTATCAATCGCCTGCTTTGTGTCAGGGCACGANNGACTTCAGTCGTGCCCTGATACGAATCGCTAATGGCTCCCGCGTCTTATCGCGCCCATGAATCCGGCGCGCTCTATTTCACTTGACTTCACTCTTAGCGGGAACCGCTGCGGCTTGAGCGTCGAGCGCCGTCCTCATCTGGTGCCAAGCATGCCGCGCTTCCTCCACTGAGCCTTCGTCTTCGATAGTAGTGATGTCGCCGGGGTTCTTCTCCTGGGTTACGGCCTTCAGCACGCGCCGCATGATTTTGCCGCTGCGCGTCTTGGGCAACATGTCGACGAAGTTCAAGTCGCCTATGACGGCCACGG
>PLBD01000051.1 GCA_003135315.1 Acidobacteriaceae bacterium
TCCGCGGCTTCCGCTTGCAGCGCGTCTTCAACAACCGGCACGTCGAAAATCTCTTCCGCGAATACGCCTCCAAGAAGTTCTTCCTAGGCCGCGACAATATCCGGGAAGTGCTGGTGATTCGGTAAGTGGCTCCCAGCTTTTAGCTTTTAGCTGCTTTTAGCCAAATGCTAAGTGCTAAGTGCTGATCGGCAACGTGAAGTGAAACACCGACCCACTATCTAATTGGGACGTCACGCCAATGGTTCCACCGTGGGCTTCGACGATGGCTTTGGCGATCGCCAGTCCCATCCCCGTGCCTTGAATTCGATAGCGCTGGTCGCGACCGCGATAGAACTTCTCGAAGATCAGCGACTGCTCCATGTCATCGATCCCAGGGCCCCGGTCTGCCACGCTGATGCTCACCATCTTGCCCGCCGGCTCGGCGGTAATGGTGATGGGCGTATCCGCAGGCGAGTACTTGGCGGCATTTTCCAGCAACTGCACCAGCACCTCCGCAATGCGTTCCAAGTCGACTCCCACCGGCGGCAGGCCTTCGGGGACCTGTAGCTTGACCTCGCGGCCCGCCAGGACCTGCTTCGCCCGCTCCAGAGAGGCCTCAATCACCTCGCGCACCGGATGAGATTCGCGGCGCAGTTCCACCTGCTGCGCGTCGAGTTGCGCCATCTCCGCTGCTTCGCCAACCAGCCGGTTCAGGCGGTCGGTTTCCTCGTTGATCACGGTGAGCAGTTCCTGCCGCTCGTCGGCGTTCACGTCACCCGGAGCGAGCAGCGTGGTGACCGAAAGTTTAATCGCGGTGAGCGGCGTGCGAAATTCGTGCGTAACGCTGTCCAGCAAAGCCGAGCGCAGCTTCTCGCTCTCCCGCGACGCCTCATTGCGCGTCAGGGTTTCCACGGCGCCGGCGCGCTCGATGGAGATGGCGACCAGGCTGCCGACCGCTTCCAAGGTCTCGCGCGAGAGCACTGCGCCTTCCAGTCCCAGGCTGCCCACGGGGCGGACGCCGATGCGCAATGGCACGAAGCACAATTGCTGTTCCGCGTCGACGTCCAGCTCGCCGCGGCTGCTCACCGATTCCAGTTGTTCCTCGCTCAGTTCCGGATGGTCAAAGCCGGTGCGATAGACCTCTCTGCGCTTGGGCAGATACATGGCCGCGGCCTTCAGTCCAAAAGCGTCGCGCACGAACCCCGGAATGCTGTTGAGCAACTCCATTACATTTTCCGTCGCCAGCAACTGCTGGCTCAGAAAGTACAGGCGCTCCACTTCCTTGCGGCGGCGGTGGGCATTTTCCGCCTCGCGGCGGGCGCGCTCGGAAAGCCGGCTGGCGACAATCGCCGTGACCAGAAATGCCAACAGCGCAATCCAGTTCTGAGGATCGGCAACCGTAAACGTGTGGATTGGGGGCAGGAAGTAATAATTGAACGCCAGCGTGGCCACAACCGCCGTGGTGGTGGCAAGCGTCAATCCCCAGCGGCTGGCAACGCCCAGCACTACCAGCAGGAACGTCAGCGCCACCGTGGTCGGGTTGACCGGCAGGCGAGTGTAGGCAAAAACCACAGTCGCGACTGTCACCATGGCGGCCGCATAGCGGTATGCGAGGGCCTGCAGGCGCTTCGGCGAGATCGCGATCCGCGCCCGCTGCTTCCCTTCCCCCGCTGACTGCTGTTGCGCACTCACGGCACGATTGTACAGAATCGACTTTTTCCGCGCGGTGCCGCAGAATGGATTCCTCATGCAAAAGACGCCCGAACAATGGCTGGAGGTGACCGCTCCGGAGAAAAAGAGCGGTGTCTTCAAGCTTTTTCTGGGATACGCGCCGGGGGTTGGCAAAACCTACTCCATGCTGAGCGAAGCCATCCGCCGCAAGAGCCGTGGCGAAGATGTGGTGATCGGCGTGGTCGAAAGTCATGGCCGCCAGGCCACGAAGGAACTGGCCGGCCGGCTGGACATCGTTCCCCGCAAGCAGCTCAACTACAAGGGCACGATGTTTGAAGAGATGGACGTCGACGCCATCCTGGCGCGCCATCCGCAGGTAGTGCTGGTGGACGAGCTGGCCCACACCAACATTGAGGGCAGCAAGCACCACAAGCGCTACGAAGACGTCTTCGAGCTGCTGGAAAACAACATCGATGTTCTCTCCACCATGAACGTGCAGCACCTGGAGAGCGTGACCCCGCTGGTGCATAAGATCACCGGCATCGTAGTGCGCGAGACCGTTCCCGACTGGGTGCTGAAGCGCGTCGACGAGATTGTCTTGTCCGACGTAACCCCGGAGGCGCTCGCTACGCGTATGCGCCGTGGCGATGTTTATCCCATGGAGCGCGTAGACCGCGCGCTAGGCAGCTTCTTTCGGCCAAGCAACCTGATTGCCCTGCGCGAGATTGCCCTGCGCCAGGTAGCGCAGGTGGTTGACCGCAGCCTGGAACCCTACATCAAGACGGAAATCGATCCTGGACGGGATTTGCAGGTGCGCGACCGCATTGCCGTGGGCATCAGTACCAATCCGGCGGCGCAGTACCTGGTGGCGCGCGCCTCCCGCATGGCGCAGGCGGGCAATGGGGAGTTGTTCGTCGTCTATGTCGATATCGGCCGCGATGACGATCCCGAGCGCCAGCGCTCGTTGCAGGCCAACTTTCAGTTTGCGGAGAACCTCGGCGCACAGGTCGTCAGGCTGAAGGGCAAGGACGTCGCCTCGGCCATGGCGGAATTTGTCCGCGAAAACCACATCACCCAGGTGATCTTCGGACACTCGGCCACCAGCGGCTGGCGCCGATACCTGTTCCTCTCGGCCGTGCATCGCTTCCTGCGTGATGCCCCCGCGGTCGATGTCCACATCGTGAAGCAACAGTTGAATTAAAACTTGTTGCCGTCCCCAGCTCCCGTCTGTTATTTTCTCTCGAACCATGGCTGAACTTCGGACCGAGTCTCCCCAGTCCGGTTCCACCTCCGATCGCTGGCATGCCATGTCCGCGGGCTTCCTCGGCTGGACGCTGGACGCCTTCGACTTCTTCGTCGTCATCTTCCTCTTCGACACGCTGGCCGCGCACTTCCACGTCCCCAAGCGCGACATCGTGCTCAGCGTCACTGCGACGCTGGCCATGCGCCCCGTCGGAGCGCTGCTGTTTGGCATGATGGCCGACCGCTACGGCCGCCGCCGTCCGCTGATGGTCAACGTGATTTTCTTCGCGACCATCGAAGTGCTATGCGGCTTCGCGCCCAACTTCACCGTGTTTCTGATCCTGCGAATGCTGTTCGGCATCGGCATGGGCGGCGAGTGGGGCGTAGGCGCGTCCTTGGCCATGGAACATGCACCGGTGCGCTGGCGAGGCGTGCTCTCCGGAATCCTGCAGAGCGGATATTCCGTTGGCTACCTGCTGGCCGCGTTGGCCGCGCGCTTGGTGTTGCCGAACTGGGGATGGCGCGCCATGTTCTGGGTTGGAGGCGTGCCCGCACTGCTGGCGCTGTACATCCGTACCAAGGTTCCGGAATCGGAAGCCTGGAAACAACACCGCGTGGCGCGCACCATCGACGGACCGCGCATCGCCTGGCAACACAAATGGCTTTCGCTGTACCTCGTCGCACTCATGTTTCTGATGAACTGCCTGTCCCATGGAACTCAGGACCTCTATCCCCACTTTCTCAAGCACGCGCATGGCGTTGCGGCCAATACCGTGGCCTACATCGCTATGTCTTACAATGTGGGGGCTGTGGTGGGAGCTGTCATCTTCGGGCTGCTTTCCGAACGGATCGGACGCCGCTACAGCATGTTGGCGGCATTAGCGGTGACTCTGGCTGTGATTCCGGCCTGGGCGTTCGGCAGCACGCTGGCGGTCCTGGCCTGTGGCGCGTTCGTTATGCAGATGGGCGTGCAAGGCGCGTGGGGAATCATTCCGGTGCACCTCAACGAGCTGTCGCCGGATGCGGTGCGCGGACTGTTGCCGGGCTTCACCTACCAGGTCGGCATTCTGTTCGCCTCCGCTACGCCCAGGGTCGAGTTCGCGCTGCGCGATCACCTGGGTTACGCCTGGGCGCTGACCGCGTTCGAGTTGGTAGTGATCGCGGCCCTGTCCCTGATGTTAGTTCTTGGATCCGAGAAGCGCGGACGCAGCTTTATGCGGCAGCCGGATGAGGTCGCGGTCTAGATAGCGTCCGGTTTTGAAGGGGTGCAGCTTCAGCTGCGCC
>PLBD01000170.1:0-18150 GCA_003135315.1 Acidobacteriaceae bacterium
CCAGACAAACATCGACCAGTACTCGTACTTCATCGATGATGTAGTGAAACTGGTGGTCGAGCGCTACGACGGTGCGCTCAAGGCCGAACACGGTACCGGACGCAACATGGCGCCGTTTGTCCATACCGAGTGGGGCCCTGAAGCCTACGAGATAATGCGGCGGCTGAAAGAGCTGGCCGATCCGGACAATCTCCTGAACCCGGGCGTCATCATCAATCCCGATCGCCAGGCCCACCTTGCCAACCTGAAACAGCTTCCATCCGTCGAGCCTGAGATCGACAAGTGCATCGAGTGCGGCTTCTGCGAACCAAAATGCCCCAGCCGCGAACTGACGCTGACGCCGCGGCAGAGGATTGTGGTGCGCCGGGAGATGGCGCGATTGCAGGAAGGCAAGTCCCAACTCTACGGCAGCCTGGAGCGTGAGTTCCCGTACATGGCGCTGGACACTTGCGCTACCGACGGCCTCTGCGCCACGGCGTGTCCAGTAGCCATCGACACCGGACAACTGGTGAAGCGCTTCCGTAGTAATCGCGTCTCCCCCAGTGCGCAGGCCTGGGCGGCGCGTATCGCCAACAACTTTGGGCTGACGGAGCGGATGTTGCGGATGGCGCTGCGGATGGGACACGCGGCCCAGAATGTGATTGGCCCCGGCGGAATGCGCTCGGTGACCGGCGCAATGAAGCGCGTCATGGGCGACAACCTGAGCGAATGGATGCCGGATACTCCTTACGCAGCCGGCGCCGTGCCGAGGACGCAACACGCGCGCGCGGCCGCCGTTTACTTTCCATCCTGCATATCGCGGGTGATGGGACGTTTGCCCGGCGAGCCCGATGACCGTTCGCTGATGGAAGTGATGGTTGATGTCGCCGGACGCGCGAATGTTCCGGTGTTCATTCCGCAGGATGTGGCCGGCACGTGCTGCGGCACGCCGTTCTCTTCCAAGGGATTTACCCGCGCGCACGCCATTGCCGTCAATGCCGCAGTGGAGAAGTTCTGGAAATGGTCGGAGAAGGGCGAACTGCCCATCGTGATCGACACCAGCCCCTGCACCTACGGTTTCAAGAACGCCCGTCCTTACCTCACGGAGGAGAACCAAACCCGTTTCGACAAATTAGTGTTTCTCGACAGCATAGAGTTCGTACACGACGAGTTGCTGCCAAAGTTGCAAATCAAGTCGAAGTCGCGCTCGGTAGGGCTGCATCCGGTGTGTTCGGTGACGAAGATGGGAATCGGCGCGAAGCTGGAAGCGATTGCGCGTGCCTGTAGCGCGCAGGTGACCATACCGCTGGACGCGGGTTGCTGCGCTTTCGCCGGCGATCGCGGATTCCTCTTTCCCCAACTGACGGCATCGGCCACGAAACACGAGGCGGCGGAGATCAAGGCGACGCATCCGGACGAGTGCTACTCCAGCAGCCGGACTTGCGAGATCGGCATGAGCCGCGCCACCGGACAGATCTATCGCTCCTACATGTATTTGCTGGAGAAAGCGACGCGATAAATCTGGGTTAGACTCGATGCAGCGATGAGGACAGTTGGCATCCTCGGCGGCATCGGGCCGGAATCCACGGTGGAGTACTACCGCGGAATCATCGCGAGCTATCGCCGGCAGAGTCCCGACGGCAGCTATCCTTCCATTCTCATTAACAGCATTAGTGTGTCGAAGCTGCTGGGCTGGATGGACGCGGGCCAGTTGGGCAACGTCGTCAATTATCTGGCGGACGAGTTACAGAAGCTGGTCCGCGCCGGGGCCGACTTCGGCATTATCGCCGCCAACACGCCCCACATTGTTTTTAACGATCTGCAGAGGCGCTCACCGATTCCGCTCATCAGCATTGTCGAAGCCTCCTGCGCCGAGGCGAAGAAGCTGGGAATTGGCAGGGCGGGACTGCTGGGCACGCGCTTCAGTATGCAGGCTTCTTTCTATCCCGATGTCTTCCGGCGGAAGGGCATTACGGTGGTTGTGCCGGACGAGGCAGAGCAGGCTTACATCCATGAAAAATACGTCGGCGAGTTGCTGGCGAACACGTTCCTTCCGGAGACACGCGCAAGGTTGTTGGAGATCATCCAGCGCATGAAGGAACAGGAGCAGATTCAGACCGTGATTCTGGGCGGTACGGAGCTGCCTTTGCTCCTGCGCGACGAGAGCGCATCCGGCATTCCGTTGCTGGACACTACGCAGATTCACGTTCGCGCGGTTGTAGCGGAGTTGCTGGCGTAGCCGACGCGCAGGGGATTCTGGCGCCGGGACCGAATGCCTCTTGAGAATGTTCGGCGCCTTGCAGTAAACTGCGTCAACTCGCCGGCGTGACACAGTGCCGGATCGCACAGCGGTGAACAGGAGAAGCTATGGACCCTATTCGGTTCGTGACGCACCAGGGCCAGCGAATTCTGTTGTTGGACTTCAGGGAGACCACACCGGACCAGGTTGCGGAGCTATCGGCCCGCGTGCCGGAGGTGATAACCCGCGAGCCGAAGGGGTCGGTGCTGGTGGTGGCCGACTTCAGTGGCGTCACGTTCAGCCGCGATGCCGTGGAACGTATTAAGATCGCCACCGCGATTGACCGGCCGCACATCAAACGCGCGGCCTGGGTGCTGACCGAGAACCTGCCCAAAGCTCTCTACGATTCCATCCGCAGCTTTTCCGCCCGCGACATTCCGGTTTTCGATACCCGGGACAAAGCCATGGACTACCTGGTGAGCTGAGGCACACTTCCGGACAAAACAAAGGCTTCCGCTATTCGCGGAAGCCATAAGAACGCGCCGAGTGATCCATTTGCGGATACGGCGTGAGACTGCTGCCTACTTCTTGGCCGGAGCCGATTGGGCCGGGGCCGAGCGTGTGCCTTCCAGCACCGAGCCGGAGCGATGCGAATGGCGCGCCGTGATCACCGAAAGTGTGATGGAGGTAAGCATAAAGATGATCGCGGCCCAGGTGGTCGCCTTGGTGAGCACGGTAGCGGTGGTGCGGCTGCCGAAAGCCGTCTGGCTGCCCATGCCGCCGAAAGCGGCAGCGATATCGCCGCTCTGCCCGCTCTGTAGCAGCACTACAAGGATGAGAAAGGCGCAAACGATAATGTGAACGATGGTAACGGTAATCAGGAGGGCCATGTAGCTCTCAACTCTCTCTTCTGGCGGTCGCGCACCTGCGCGCGGTAACTCACCCGCAATTAGGATCTCCAAACGTCGCTGGCAACCTGGTGTGAGGTATGGTGCGGAAGGGGGGACTTGAACCCCCATGCCTTTCGGCGCCACCCCCTCAAGATGGTGTGTCTGCCAATTTCACCACTTCCGCACACACGTCCGGATGCAGTCGCATCACGGGATCGAGCAGAAACGTAGAGGCAAAACAAGTATAGCAAAGACCACGGCCGGGATGGACCCGCGGTCTCATATCTGCCGCCGCTCAGTACTTCACAATCTTCGTAAACGACGCCGGATCCAGGCTTGCGCCGCCCACCAGCGCGCCGTCGATTTCAGCCTCCGCCATCAGGACGGTGGCGTTCTCCGGCTTGACGCTACCGCCGTAGAGAATCCGCAGGCCTTCGGCGAACTCCTTGCCAAACGCCTTCTCGGCTTCGTGCCGGATCACCTGGTGCGCGTCGGAGGCCATTTGCGGAGTCGCAGTCTTGCCGGTGCCGATCGCCCATACCGGCTCATACGCCAAAACCAACTTGGCCGCTTTGCGCGCCGAGATGCCGTTGAAGGCGCGCATGCATTGCCGGCGCAACACGTCTTCGGTCAGGCCGGCCTCACGTTCCTCCAGCACTTCGCCCACGCACAGGATGGGCGTCAGACCGTTCTCCAGCGCGATTTCCAGCTTGCGGTTCACGGTGTCGTCGGTCTCGTTGAAGTACTGGCGGCGCTCCGAGTGTCCAATGATCACATGGGTGACGCCCAGGGACGTCAGCATGGTGGCCGAGATCTCGCCCGTAAATGCGCCTTCTTTTTCCCAGTGGACATTCTGAGCGCCAACCGCAACATTGGAACCCTCAGCGGCCGCGACGGCTGTTTGCAAGTCGATGTAGGGCGGGCAGACTACGATCTCGTCGCGCGTATGGGCGGCGACCAGAGGGAGGAATTCGCGAAAGAAGGCGGCGGTTTGTTCCGGCGTCTTGTACATCTTCCAGTTGGCGGCGATCAGTTTTTTTCTCATGAGAGTGAGTCCCGTTTCTATGAATTCCGTCCCACAATGAGGGAGGCGAGCAGAATCATTGATTATAGGCCTGCGGGTTGGCGGAGTCGTTAAGAGGGCGCTACGATTAGCCGGGCTGCGGTCCGGTCCGCCAACAGGCAGCTGAAAGTTGAAACAGCAGCGCCCTCGCGGGCTGAAGCCCGCTCGGGATGAAAAAATAAGAGGCTTATCGGCACGACTGAAGTCGTGCCCTGTTACAAAGCACTGTCAAAGCGAACTTCTTCAGCGGCCTGTGAAGTCGTGCTTCCTCCAACGGCAACTCCAGAATTACGGCTTCTGGGTCGGGCGAATCAGCACCTCGCTGATGAACGATTGCGGCTCTTGGGTGACGAGCATTGCGACCGCGTGGGCCACGTCTTCGGGCTTCAGCATCTTCAGAGTGTCTTTGCCGTGGCGGCGCGGACTGAAGTCGGTGTCCACCGAGCCGGGACAGACGACGCTGACGCGGATATTCTGCGACCGAAGCTCCTCGGCGACACCATAGCTGAGACCGTTCAAGGCCCACTTGGAAGCCGAATAAGCGGCCCCGCGCGGCAGAGGATTCTTGCCCGCCAGAGATGAGATGTTAATAATATGTCCCGCTCCGGCGGCGATCATCAAGGGAACGATGGCGCGCATCATGTAGTACACGCCGCGCAGGTTGGTATTAAAGATGGCCTCCCAGTCATCCGGGGGCGTTTCGTGGAGCAACAAACCGGGAGGGCCACCGATGCCGGCGTTATTCACGAGAATGTCGACCCGGCCATAGGTTTTGCGAAGATGCTCGCCCAGCGCTTCCACGCTGGCCCGGTCGGTGACGTCGCAGGCAATGCCTTCGGCGCGATGGCCGCGGCCGGTCAATTCGCGTGGGACCTGCTGGACGCGCGCCTCATCACGGCCCGTGAGGACCACGGTTGCATTCATGCTTGCCAGTTTGTTGACGATGGCAAGCCCAATGCCGCGGCCCCCTCCGGTGACGAGGGCCACCGATCCGGACAGCGAAACCAAGTTTGCTGGCTGCATCTCAGTTTCCTCCGCGGCTAAAGCCGCATAACGTCGGCGGGGTGACGGACGGCCTGAAGGCCGTTCACCTCGATAGCGATCCGCTGCCGCCGGAATGTAGGCTGGCAGCATCTTAGCAGGGCGGAAATCGTGGAATCGTGTAAAGTGGTAAGTATCTTGCCTTACGCGCAGGGCGTACTTATAATCCCAGTCTCCCCAGTTTGCCATCCCAGTACAGCAATGAGGGGCGAGGAAACGCGGAGCGGTTTGCCTGTTATCATGCAGCCCTTGAGGTAATGGACTTATCTGCGCCCGGTGCATGGATTCGCGTGTAAGCTAGGTTTCGTCGGCAGTTCTCCAAATCGAGGAGCCAACAGAATGAAGAAGTCGCTCGTCATGATGTTGATAGTGCTCGCCAGTTGTTCGGCACTGGTCCAGCAGTCAGCAGCGCAAGCAGCGGGACAGGCTGCGCCATCGGGTCAAGCAGCCCAGAAGAAAGAAATCAAGGACCCCGCCGAGTACAACGCTTACGTCAACGCCTACCAGCAGCAGAATCCGGTGATGAAAGCGCAGGCGCTGGAAGCCTACCTGCAGACCTATCCCAACTCCGTGATGAAGGAAGATGCGCTGGAGTTGCTGATGGTGGCGTACCAGCAGGCCAACGATGCGCAGAAGGCGCTGGACGCCGCCACGCGTGTGCTGCAGGTGAATCCCAACAATATTCGCGCCCTGGCGCTGCTGGCGTATAACTATCGCGCCCTGGCCTCGCAAGGCGGTCCGCAGATGCAGGACAACCTGGCCAAGGCCAAGCAGTATGGCGAGCAGGGATTGCAGGCCCTGCAAAGCATGAAGAAGCCGGAAGGCATGAGCGACGCCGATTTCACCAAGCTGCACAATGAGACGGGCGCCATCTTCGACGGTGCCGTGGGCTTTGCGGCGCTGCAGGCGAAGGACTATGCCGCGGCGCAGAAGGACATGCAGGAAGCCGTCGCCTGGGAATCGCAGCCGAATATCGCTGACATTTACCCGCTGGCGACCGCCGATCTGGAAGCCAAGCCGATGAACCCCGCGGGTTTCTGGTTCATCGTGAAGGCTGCCATGCTGGCGCAAGGCGCGGGGCAGCAGCAGATCCTGGATTATGGCAAGAAGAAGTACATCCGCTACCACAATTCGGAAGAAGGCTGGTCCGACATCGTGGCCCAGGCCAAGGCTTCGACGAGCATCATGCCTCCAGCTGGATTCACGGTAACGCAATACGTCCCGCCATCGCCGGCGGAGCAGGCTGCCGAACTGGTGAAGGCCAAGAGTCCCACGCAGATGAGCTTTGCGGAATGGGAACTGGTGCTGTCGTCAGGCAACCAGCAGGCGGCGGACACGGTTTGGAACGCCATCAAGGGTAAAGCGGTGAAGCTGGGAGCCAACGTGATCAGCGCTACGGCGTCGACTGTCCTGCTGGCTGGCAGCGACGATGACATCGAGGCCAAGAAGGCCGATATCACGCTGGCGATGGCGAAGCCGATCTCAACGCGGCTGATGCCCGCAGTAGGTACGCTGATGACCTTCCAGGGCACGGTCGGGACCTATACGCCCAATCCGTTCATGTTGAACATGACCGACGGCGTACTGCTGGACAAGAACGGAAATCCGGCGGGCACGCCTGCGGTACACCACACGACAACGACGACCAAGAAATCGCAGTAGTCGAGGGGCAGCAGCAAATGCAGGGGAGCAGCCAAGGCTGCTCCCCTTTTTATTGCTAGACATCACGATTGTGTGACGAGAAGTTTACAAACCCTTGACATTTGAGGGATAGCGAAAGCGCGGCGGCGAGTCTAGTCTAGGTCGAAGGCCAGTCTGATGGAAGAGGAGAAGCGCGATGGAAAAGAACATCTGGACGCGGGCCACAACGGCTGCGCTCACTTTGGCAGTTGCTGTTGCCATGACGACCGCCGCAGCCCAGGCCCAGACTTTCGACTTGATTTACAGCTTCAATAATCCGGGCACGAACGGAATCCTTCCGTATGCCGGTTTGACCATGGACAGGGCAGGGAACCTGTACGGCACCACCAATGGGGCTGGCAGTAATGGATACGGCACAGTTTACAAGGTTACGAAAGGTTCGGGCGGCGGTTTTGTCACACTTCCCCTATATGAATTTGCGGGAGGCAACGACGGAGCTCTGCCCGCCGCTCGAGTGGTTTTCGGTCCCGAGGGATCGCTGTACGGTACGACTAGTGAAGGAGGAGGCAGCGGATGCAAGGGACTCGGTTGCGGCACAGTCTTCAAACTCAGTCCGCCGCCAGCGGCTTGCAAGAGCGCGCTGTGTCCCTGGACCGAGACGGTGCTGTACCGCTTCACGGGAGGCGCGGACGGAGCAGTTCCGGAGTATGGCGACCTCACCTTCGACAGCGCGGGCGCCATCTACGGCACTACTAGCAGCGGTGGTTACGACTATGGCACGGTGTATAAGCTGACGAACTCCGGCGGAAACTGGACGGAAAGCACGCTTTACGCTTTTACCGCCAACGGCGACGGCTTCTATCCGCTGGGCGGAGTGGTGTTCGACCAGGCAGGCAATCTTTATGGCACCACCGACACGGGCGTGTTTGAGTTGTCGCCCTCAGGAAGCGGCTGGACCGAGACCGTGCTGCACCAGTTTGCTTACGAGACCGACGGGCTCGTTTCGGAGGCAGGCCTCGTCTTCGACAATCAGGGCAATCTGTATGGAAACACGCATACCCTGGGACCGGATGAGGGCGGCACCATCTTCGAGCTGACTCCTTCCGGCGGAAGCTGGAACTTTCAGGTGCTCTATGCCTTTCAAGGCGGCACCGGTCCGGTAGGCAGCCCCTTGCTTCTGGACACGGCTGGGAACCTCTATGGCGCCAGAACAAACACGCCGAGTGGCGGCGGAGAGGCATTCGAGCTGATGCCCTCCGGCGGCTCGTGGAATTATGTTTCGTTGCACGAGTTCAGTGGCGGCTACCAGGGATCGACGCCGTATGGGAGTGTGGTCATGGACGCCAGCGGCGTTCTTTACGGTACGAGTTCCGGAGGCGGAGTACACAACTTCGGAACGGTTTACAAGATTACGCCGTAGCTTGGAATTGCCGGAGAATCACAAGCGAGCGGAGCCAGGTCGGCGAACCATGCCCGGCTCTTTTGCTGTTAGCGCACGGCTTTCTTTTCGACAGGGAGGGTGTAGGCGCTGCGCGGCGGACGGCGCCCTCCGTTCCGCAAGGCTTTGGCGTCGAGCTTGAGCTCGGTGATGGTGCGGCTGAGCGTGTTGCGGTGCATGCCAAGCTGGCGGGCAGCTTTGCACTGGTTACCGTTGCTGTCCTGCAAGACGGTGAGAATGAACTTCTTCTTGAATTCGCAGACGGCCTCGGAATAGGTGATACCGCTCCGGTACATGTGCCCAATCAAAGCTTCCAGTTGATCTTTCACGACGCCTCTCTCCGCTGATGTTTGTCCCATTCCGTTGTCTATAGCCGGCCCTTGTTGGTATCTTCCGTCGAGATGTGCTCGGGCACAGTGCGCAGAAGGTTCCAGCCGTCCCAGAAGCGTTGCCGCAGCTCCGCCGGCGCCGCCCAAATCAAGGCCCGGCTGGTGACGAGCATGAACGGCGCGATGCGCGACTGCTGAAATCCCCATTGCGGAGCAAACGCCGCCAGCGCCAACACGATCACGGCGCTGACTACAATGCCCCGAAGCAAACCGAACGCGGCGCCCAGGAGACGATCGAACCAACGCAGCCCAATGCCCTTCACAGCCCAGCGAATCAGCCGGCCCAGCATTCCCGCCAGCAAAACAACAACGAAAAAAATCGTAAAGAACCCGGCAATGTCGGCGGTCCATTGCGACGTTACATAATGCGCGTACCAGGCGGCCGCATGCGGATATTCCCACGCCGCCAGCACGTATCCGACGACCACTCCCACCAGTGAAAAGAACTCGTGGAAGAAACCTTCCGAGGCCGCCTGCACAGCAGACAACACAATGACGAGCACAATCACCCAATCGAGGATCGCAAGGCCCATCATAGGCCCCGCCTACGCCGGCAGATGGTGCCCAGTCATCTGGGTGTAAGCCTCAACGTACTTCTCGCTGGTGCGGGCCGCCACCTCAGGAGGCAAAGCCGGCGCCGGCGGCTGCTTGTTCCACTTGATCGCTTCCAGATAGTCGCGCACGTACTGCTTATCGAAGGAATCCTGCGGGCCGCCCGGCTGATACTTGTCCTTCGGCCAGAAGCGCGACGAGTCCGGAGTCAACACTTCGTCGGCGAGGACCAGTCGCCCGGCAGCGTGCCCAAACTCGAACTTGGTATCGGCGATGATGATGCCGCGCGTCTCCGCGTAATCGGCCGCGGTCTGGTAAATTTTGATGCTCAAGTCGCGAAGCTGCGTGCTCAACTCGAGGCCCGCCAGCGACACCATGTGCTCGAACGAGATGTTCTCATCGTGGCCGCTGGTGGCCTTGATGGCCGGCGTGAAAATCGGTTCCGGCAGCCTGTCGGATTCGCGCAACCCTGCCGGAAGCTTGATGCCGCACACCTCGCCGCTGGTCTTGTACTCCTTCCAGCCCGACCCCGAAAGATAGCCGCGCACCACGCACTCGATGGCGATCATGTCGGCGCGCACCACCAGCATGGAGCGACCGCGCAACTGCGCGGCATACTTCTGCAACTCCTGCGGATACTGGTGCACGTCGGCAGTGGCGAGGTGATTGGGAACGATGTCCTTCAGGAAATCGAACCAGAACAGCGAGAGCTGGGTCAGCACGCGGCCCTTTTGCGGAATGCCGGTGGCCAGGACGTAGTCGAAGGCCGAGATCCGGTCAGTCGCCACAAACAGCAGGCGGTCGTTGCCAACCCGGTAAAGGTCGCGGACCTTCCCGCTGGCGAAAAGCTCCAGGCCGGGAAAATCGGTATGCAGGAGGACGTCGTAGTTTGGCGTTGAACTTGTCACGTTTGCAAATCGATCCTGAGAGAGTCGTCGGGTATTTTAATTTTCCGGAAGCATTTGTCAATCTGCCCCGGAAGCGTCTTTTTGCGGTCCGAAAAAATTGTTTCGGAAAATATCTTGACAAAGCGTGGGGTCGCGCGAAACCCGCGTCCGTAGTGGGATTCCAGCCAATCCTTAACCAGCCGCGGCGCGCCGGCGCAGCGCATTCTGCGCCGCGCCACCGGGAATGATTTGGAGCGCAAAACCCCGCGCGATGTCAAGAGGAGCAGAAAAAATATTGCGCAAGCGGGTGCTGCTAGTCGGCCGAGGTGCGATGCACGCTGCGCGCATCCTCCAGATACTGGACCTCGGGAGCGCCGACGACGCCGGCTTTTGCCATGGCATCCCGCAGTTCATCCGAGGTCATGAACTTGCGGGCCTCTTCGATGCTCTGCCAATCGACCAGCAGAAATATTTCGCGCATGTCTTCTACGTTGTGAAACAGGCGGAAGCCGGTTTCGCCGGCGCGCTTGCGGGCGCTAAGGTGAGAATCGAACGCTTCTTTCCAGCGGTTATAGTCGGCGACCTTGTGGCGAACAAGGATATGCACCATGAAGCCCTCCAGAAAATAATTCTACTCATCCAAGATACGAAATTGCCGGCAGAATGGGAACTGCCAAATGCACCCTTGCGTGTGATGTGGGCCTTTGACAAAAGCGGCTGGGACAAGTAAGGGGAATCCAGTACATCCGCTCGCGGCGGCAAAAGCGATACGCTATACTGCATTTCGCACCACGGGGAGAACCGCTGCTTGCCACGCCTGGTCATTCGTTCCTCTGACATTCATGCCGCCGGATGCTTCGCCCTGGAAGATATTCCCAAGGGAACGCGCCTGCTGGAATATACCGGCGAACGCATCAGCAAGGCCGAAGGCGACGATCGCTACGACGGCCGGCCATTCACCTATCTGTTCGGCGTTGGCGACGGCGAAGTGGTGATCGACGGCCACGGCATGGCCATGTTCGTGAACCACTCCTGCGATCCCAACTGCGAAACCGACGAAGAAGATGGAAAGGTGTACATAGCCAGCATCCGCAACATTGCCGCCGGGGACGAGCTCACCTACGACTACTGCCTGTATGACGGCGACGATGACGCGCCGTGTTATTGCGGCAGCAAGAATTGCCGCAAGAGCATGTATTCTCCCCAGGAGCTGAGACGAAAGCGGCGCGCCGAAGTGCGTAAGCAGAAGCAGGCGGAGGTGGCGGCGAAGAAGAATGGCGCCAGCCCGAAGGGAATCAAGAAGGGTTGAGCGTCATCGCCCAGCCTGCCGCCAAACGAAGGCGACAAAGGTGGGGCACCCCGGATCCTCGCGAGTTCAGTATCTCGAGGAGGGTGGAGCACGCCTGAAGGCGTGCTCCACCCAATGCGAGGCGCGGTCATTGTGCAAGCGAGGCATTTTGATTCGAGGGTCTGTCCTTCACGCCTCAAGAAGCTGCCAGTCATGCCGCCGGCTGAAGCCGGCTCCCGAAAAAAATAGACGCCTGATCGGCACGACTGAAGTCGTGCCCTGATACAAAGCACTCCCAAAAGCGACTTTTTCGGCGGCCTGCGACGTCGTGCCCTGATGCACGGCTTTCGGGAAGTCGTGCCGTATTACAAGGCTTTCAAAGCGGTATCAGGTCGCCCAACTCGACGCCCATGTGGCGCAAGTGGTGCAGCATGTGGTCTACGTAATCGTCGGCGACGAATTTCAGGGTCAGCGGAGCGGAGTCGGCAATCGTCAAAGTTCGCGACCAGGCCGACTCGGGCACGGCTTCGGCAGCGGCCAGCAATTGGCGATTCAATGCTACCCACAGGCCGATGAGCGTCTCCCAGTCTCGCTGTTGATAGCGATGCAGCGCGACCCACGCATCGCCGTCGTATCCCGGCATCGCGGGCTTGTCCTCAAGCTGGGCGCGGACGATACGCTGATGATTGTTGGCCGCCGAATCCAGCAAGTGGCCCAGCTCTTCCTTCGGCGACCAGGTGTTGGGCGCGGGCTTGTGTTCAACTTTGTCCGCCGGCATCGCCCGCAGGCGCTCGGGGAGACGGGCGATCAGATCGTGGAGCGTCTGCTTGCTGTCCATTTCTCACCTCACGAAAGAGAGTTCATTATCTCGCAGCGTTGAGTCATTTTGTTAGTGCCATGTCTGGGTAGAGGGGAACAGATTTCGTCGCCGCGGCTGGACGGAGGCCTGAAGAGACTTGGTGTCGCAAGTGGTTCGCCGCTCCGCGGCTCGGATTTGTTTTCCGCCTGACCCGGGGCTTACGCCCCGGGCTAACTGCATTGCCGCCGCTTCGCGGCTGGTTCGGTCGGTCCTTGAGCAGTTTGTTCCGCCGCAAAATCCGCTTGTCAGTTGCGACTCAGTCTCTAAAGGCCTGCTCTACCCAACTTCCGAACTGTTGGTTCTCCCGTTCCACAGCTTGGCACCGTATAATCGAGACTTCCTTCCATGAGTTACCAGGTCCTCGCGCGCAAATACCGGCCACAGAAATTCTCCGACGTCATAGGGCAGGACCACGTCACGCGTACGCTGAAGAATGCCATTGAGCAGGGACGCATTGCACACGGCTACATCTTCAGCGGACACCGCGGCATTGGCAAGACGACCATCGCGCGAATTCTGGCGATGGCGCTGAATTGCCAGTCGCAGGACCATCCCGTGGCGGAGCCCTGCGGGGTGTGCGATTCCTGCCGCGAGATTCGCGCCGGCAATTCGGTGGACGTAATCGAGATTGACGCGGCCACCAACCGCGGCATCGACGAAATTCGCGAGCTGCGCGAGGCGGCGCGCTACCGTCCGGCCCGCGATCGCTTCAAGATCTACATCCTCGACGAAGCCCACCAGATTACCGACGCCGCGTTTAACGCGCTGCTGAAAACGCTGGAAGAGCCGCCGGGGCACATCGTCTTCATGATGGCGACCACGCAGCCCGAGGACATTCCGCAGACCATTCGCTCGCGCTGCCAGCACTTCAGCTTTCATGCGGTGCGTTTTGACGACATCGTTGCGCAACTGCGCGACATCGCCGGGCAGGAGGGAATCGAGGCTGATGATGATGCCTTGGCCATGCTGGCCGAAGTTGGCGACGGCTCGATGCGCGACGCGCTCAGCATCATGGACCAGGCGATTGCGTGCTGCGGCACCACGCTGAGCGCCGACGTGGTGCGCGGCCTCGTGGGCACGGTGTCTGCGGACGTGCTGGAGGATGTGATGGACGCGGTGGCGCGCAACTCCAGCGAGGATGTTTTGCGCACCATCGACCGGCTGCTGGTGGAAGGGCAGAGCGCGCAACACTTCGCGCGGCAGATGCTGCGGTTCCTGCGCAATGCGCTGGTCGCCAAAGTTGCGGGCAGCGATTCGCCGGTGTTGCAGATCTCTACCGATGAGCGGGCGCGCGTTGCCCGCGTGGCGGAACGCTTCAGCGAAGAAGATCTGTCGCGCTTTATGCAGATCGTGCTGCGCACGCACAGCGACCTGGGATACAAGCAGGAGCAGCGCTTCCATCTGGAACTCGGACTGTTGAAGCTGGTGCACGCGCAGCGGCTGTTGCCGTTGGAGGAGTTGCTGAGCGGGGATGTGAGGCAGACGAAGACGGGAAGCGCGCCGGCTGCGCGATCAGCGGCTGCGAGCTCCAGCGCGCCAACACCGGCAGGACGCTCCGGCACGGCGTCGCGAGCAAACGCAGCAGAGGCGGCGACGTCGCGGGTGCAGGAGTCCTCGCTGTTTGCGCGGCCTTCCCCGTTTGAAGCCGATCGCCAGCGCAAGAGCGAGCCGAAGGCAGAGACATCGGACGTTGTCGCGCGAACAACTCCCGTCGTGAATGCTGCGGTCGGCGCTACGGCGGGCGATGTCAGTTCTTCTTCGCAAGGTGCGGTGGCCGAGGGCGGCGTGGCAACCGCCGTGGCGCTGGAGCCGGAGCCCGTCGCACAAACGGGCGGCGAAGTTTCTTCTGACGAACTGCGCAACGCCGTGCTGACCGCTTTGGAAGATGCTGGTCAGCACGTGCTGGCGCACAATCTGGAAGAAGGCGAGTGGTCGGTGCGCGGCGGTGACGTTGCAGTGAAGGTGGGGATGTCGCAGGTGCTGATCGACGTTGCGCTGGGACCGGAACCGAAGCGTATCATTCAGGCGGCGCTCAGCAAGGCTGCCAATCGGCCGCTGAAATTCAAGATGGTCAGCGGCACGCCGGCAGTTGCGGCAAAGACGGAACAGCCGCCGCGTCCGGCGAATGGCGCGGGAGCGCGCAGCCGTGCGCTGGCTGATCCGCTGGTGCAGCGCATGCAGGAAAAATTCGGCGCCGAGATTCGTACCGTCATCGATCAGAAAGAACGCGGGTGACGTCGCATTCCGCTCTTCGCCCTTTGCTTTTCGCCAGGAGCAGGCATGTGGCGAAAAGCGAATAGCGAAAGGCGAACAGCGATTATGGGTGGATTTAATTTGCAGGACATGCTGTCGCAGGCGCGCCAGCATGCGGAAAAGCTGCAGGAGAAGATGCAGCAAGTCACCATCGAGGCGTCCTCGGGCGGCGGCAGCGTGACCGTGCGGATGAACGGCCAGAAGCAACTCCTGAGCATCGCCATCGAACCGGAAGTGGTGAAGTCGGGCGACATCGAAATGCTGCAGGACCTGATCGTCGCCGCCGTCAATGAGGCTTCGCGCAAAGTGGACGAAGCGCTGAAGTCGAGTCTCGGCGGAATGCTCGGCGGCATGGGCCTGCCGGGAATGTGAGCGCGACTCCCGCCGTGCGCCCGTCCCATGAACCTCGCTCCCCTCGCGTATAATCAAGGTTTGCGCACTTCATCCTAGCCGCATCAGGACTACTCACGTGAGCTCTCATTCGCACATGCCCGGCCAGGAGCCGGCCGGACCGCAGCCGCTTCCCGGCGTCAACAGCATCATCGCCGTCGGCTCCGGCAAGGGCGGCGTCGGCAAGACCACGCTCGCCGTCAACCTCGCCATCGCGCTCACGCGCATGGGCAACAAGGTCGGCCTGCTCGACGCCGACGTCTACGGCCCCAACGTTCCGCTGATGCTCGGCTCCAGCGAGCCGCCCAACATCATCGGCGAGAACCGCATTCTGCCGCCCGAGCGTTACGGCATGAAGGTCATCTCCGTCGGCTTCCTGTCGCCGGGCGACAAGCCTCTGGTGTGGCGCGGCCCCATGCTGCACTCCATCATCAAGCAGTTCCTCGGCCAGGTAGAGTGGGGACAGCTCGACTACCTCATCATCGATCTGCCGCCGGGCACGGGCGACGTCGTGATCTCTCTGGTGCAGACTGTGCCGCTCACCGGCGCCATCGTCGTCACCACGCCCAGCGACGTCTCGCTGCAGGACGCCCGCAAGGCCATCGAGATGTTCAAGCAGGTGAAGGTCGACATCCTCGGCATCGTCGAGAACATGAGCTTCTTCGTCTGCCCGCACTGCCACGAGGAGATCGACATCTTCTCCAAGGGCGGAGGCGAACGCACCGCGCAGCAATTCAGCGTTCCGTTCCTCGGCTCCATCGAACTCGATCCCGATATCCGCAAGGGCGGCGACAGCGGCCATCCCATCGTGATGGAAGGCGACCAGTCCCCCCACGCGAAATCGCTCTTCGCCTTCACCCATCGCGTGATCGAGCGCACGAAGGAATTGCAGGAAGCGGACGGCGGCAGCGTGATCGAGATTCTCTGAAGCCTCCGTCGCATTTCCGATGCGATGGCCGCGCCGGGCACCGCCCGACCGCTCCCATTTCGCCCAATTTCCACCCAAATCTAAAATGTTCCACGTGGAACATTTTTCGCCCCGTAAGGTATCTAGAATCAAATGCTTAGACTGTGTCACCTTGGTGTGGTAACCAGCACCGCAGAAAGGTAACCAGTTTTCCCGCAATATGTGCGTTACAACACTAATCAGCGTGTTACAACACTATTCCGAAGGACAGGGATTCCGGAGATCAGCGGGGCCCCACTCATTCGCGGGGTTCGAAGGAGTGGGTGCGCGCAGGGGAATAACTGATGGTCAGTGGCCATTGCTGACAGTTCACTCGTCCGCCGTACGCTTACATGCAGACATAAGCCCGGAAGATGCTTCCATCTCCATTCTTCGGGCGCTGTGACCAGCTCGCGCTTCAGCGGATTGCGGTGCATCTACCACCCCAACGAGCGCCAGGACGGAGCGCGCATCCATCCGTGATGGGACGAACCAGTCGATTGTGACGTGACTCGCCCGCTCACTGGAACCTCGCGTACGTGTGGGGTGCACGGGCCTTCATGCGATCCCGGGCAGTGAGTTCGGAGCGTTGACCGCCTCTAAACCACTCCGATGCTTCCGGCTGGAACAGGAGAATCAGAGCAGCTGTCTGGAGGAGGGTCCCAGCCGACAAAACCAAGAGTGGGAGCGGGCCATCGATTCGAAGGAATACGGGAATCAGCAGGATCATCAGAACCAAGCCCGGCAGATAAAGAACCAGGAGCGTGATTCGCGCCCAATTTCGACCTGCGCCAATCATCGCGACGATTCCGGCGATGACGAATTCCGTCCAATGACCGCCAGGCCTACGGTGGGCTACTAAGAAAAGACTGTTGAGGATTCCGATGCCGATACTGGCCCAGAGCATAATGACAGCCCTTTGGACACCGTTCGGCATGGCTTGGTGATTTTTCTGTGAGTCAGTTCTCATCGGGGTAAACCTCGCTTTCATGACCGCACCATGCGCTCGTTCGCCGGTGCGATCAATACTTAGGAGGTCATTTGGCGGTAAGTTTTGGGTCAGCGGCTAAGCGGCTCACAAATCAGGAGTTAAGCCCAGATGTCATCACGAAAAATCTGGCACGGGAGTCGGTGGGTTGAGCAGTAGCGGGCCTTAAGCTAGTCCTTCTGGTGGAGAACGGAGTGCCGGATGTCCGGCCAGAACTCTTTGACTACGTTGAAGACGCCATCCAGCGCGATCTGCTGCCCCCATCGCTGGCCGGTCTTGGTCCAGGTGCGATAGGGCGGGGGATAGTACAGGCCTGAGATTCCCGCGGCGGCGCCGTTGCCGATGACTTCCGAATAGTTGATTTGCGAGCTGCCGCTGTCGGTGCGCGTAATGACCAGGCGGCTAACGGCGTACACGGTGCGGTTGAAGACGCCGCCATGTCCCTTGGTGAAATATCGCGGGTCCTGTTTGAAGGCTACCGGCAGCAGGAACTCCGTGAAGGAATTGCCCAGGGCCTGGTCGGCGAAGATATGCCAGTAGTAGCGTGAATAGGCGTCTGCGCCGTCGCCGAACTGAGGCACATTGCGCTCCGCCGCGCCAATTCCGGCAAGAAGGCCCACGTAGATGAAGGTGGAATAGTCGAAGCTGTCATCGCGGAAGAGCTTGAACTTGCCCACGGCATCCAGCGGAGCCACATTGGCGTCAGCGCTCACTGCGCGGTAGTTGGGGATGATGTATAGGATCCGCTTGGGCTGCTCTTTTGCCACTGGCGTCCGCGAAGAGCTCTGCTCCAGGTCCCCCGACCCCGCCAGCTCAGGATCGGGACCTTGCTGTGGCGATTGGGAATCCCCCGGGAGAGAAGATGACGGTCCACCCATCACAGCGGAAGCAGGAGCAATGGGCGCGTCCGTGGAAGCGACGACCTTTGGGGCCTCCTGGGCGCAGAGACCCGCGGCCAGAAAGACAACCAAACCTGCCAATGAGACCGCGTCGGCAAGAAAGCGTAGCCCGCTAGAGACGAATCTATTGACCGCAACTAACCTGTCAGGCATAAGACCACAACTCCTGTCCGGAAAAATCGAGGGAGCCCTTAGCCGGAACTCGCTTTGCCCTGATCCTCTCTCGTAGGGAACAGATCTACTGGCAGGAGTGCCCCCACCCTTGCCGCCCGGTTTCTGGCGACTGGGGTGGGAAGTCCAGCATCCCTGCTATCGTTGTCTCTGATTCGCGAATGGGGATGCTGAGTTAAACCCGCCTGCGACAAGGCCAGTTGTTACTGCGGTGTCGTCGTCGTGGTGGTGGTGCTC
>PLBD01000170.1:18220-31128 GCA_003135315.1 Acidobacteriaceae bacterium
TTACCGGCAGGGACAGGGCGAGTACGACAAGCGACCCCAGAACGACAGCAAATAGTCTCTTAAAGTTCATTCATTCTCCTTCATTTCTTTGATCAGAGACCATGGTACGGTGCCCAGCACCACTTAATCTGAGCACAATTGCTCGCCTGGACGGAGTGCTCCGAGAGGCCCAGACGCGGATCCACCCTGGAGCGAGAACTGTTTAGGGACTGAGCCGTTGCAATCACCACTGGCTTCGGGCTAGGACGTTGTGCGCTGCCGATGCGGTAAACGGATCTCGCGCCTCGTCGATCTCCAGGCAAGCCCGATTTACGGCCTCGGTCGCCTCTTCGGGCGAGTGGCGCGAAAGGTATTCCCGCAGAGCGTCGCTTAAGACCCGACTGCGCGATCGCCCGGTTCTGCGTGCCAGACGCTCTGCATCCTGAAAGATCTCATCGGGAATAGAAACCGCAGTTTTCATACCAGAAGCATAACCATGAAATCTGTCGCCGGACAACCATTACAGGGCCGGGGGGCCCACTCATCCGCGGTCTTCGCATGAGCGAGTGCTTCACGCCATCACCCCTTCATCACCTTCTGCCACGCCGCCTGGAATTGCTCCATCTCGGCGCTGGTGCCCACGGTGATGCGCGAATAGGTTGGCATAGCCGGCCACACCCGCCCGATGATGACCTTCTGCTGCGCCATGGCGGCGATGACCTCCTTGGCCGGATGTCTGGTATCCAGCAGGAAGAAGTTCGCGACCGAAGGAATATACGAATATCCGTTGCTGTCGAGCCACTGGAAAGTCGCGGTGCGGACCTGCTCGTTGGTCCGCTTGCGTTCCGCTACCAGTGTCGGATTCTTCAGGCTGGCCGACGCCGCTGCCACCGCAGTCACGGGCATGAAGTTGTAGCCGCCGTAATTGCTGAGCTTCTCCAGCAGGTCCGGCCGCGCGAGCGCCAGTCCGCAGCGCATTCCAGCCAAACCGTAGACCTTGGAGAAGGTGCGCAGCACGATGACGTCTTTCCCCGCCTTCACCATCTCGATCGCCGACGGCGCATCGCTGAAGTGGATGTAAGCCTCGTCCACCAGCACGACGGAGTTCTTTGGCTTGTTCTCCACCAGGTACTCGATATCGGCGCGGCTGGTCAACGTTCCGGTTGGATTGTTCGGCTGGCAAATGTAGAACACGCCTCCATCGGGAGCCGCGGCCAGCATCGCCCTCACGTCGTGCGCCAAGGTCCTAGTGAGCGGCACCTTTACCACACGCGCGCCCGCTCGCGAGGCCGCAAACATCCCCGCTTCGAAGCCGGGATCGGCGGTGACATAGCTGGCGTGCGGCGAACAGAACGCCCGCACCGTGAAGGTCAACGGCTCGGTCGATCCCGCGTAGATCTCGACTTGCTCGCCGGTAACTCCCACACTTAGGGCAAACAGCGTAGTGAACTCGCCGGTGGCCTCGTTCAGATACCGCCCGCTCTGCGGAGTTACCGCGGCTATCGCCTCGCGGGCAGCGGCGCACGGGCCCAGTGGGTTCTCATTGGCGTTGATGAGCACGGCATCTTTGGGATGGCTCGGGTGATGATCGGGCAACGCGGCGTAGGCGAGCATGGGCTCGGTCACGATGCGCAAGGCCAGAGCCGCTGACGCCGCGGTGGAGACATGCAGAAATGATCTGCGCGAAAGAGACGGGAGAGGTTCACGAACCATTGGCAATCTCCTGGGGAAGACTCATCTTATCGCTTCCCACGGAAACTGGGCTGGCCTTCCGCGGTTCGCCAGGTGATTGTGAGAAGCTACGGACAAATTCGCAGGGCTGTTCAGAAGATGCTGATAAAACGATCTGGGGCCAGGCAACTCCGCAGCCCGTTCATACTGCAGCACGATCCCGAGATTCTAAACTCCGCGTTGCGGTAAACTGACACAGTCCCAACCATGTATGACGAGTGGCCCTGTAGCTCAGATGGATAGAGCAGCGGTTTCCTAAACCGTTGGTCGGCAGTTCGACTCTGCCCAGGGCCTCCATTTTCTGTAACTTATAAGGGGAAGGCAGACCGTCGGGAGTGCTGCCGGTGAATGATCGGTTCACAGTGCCGCGAACAGGCGAGACGGGTGTACCATGGTGCCGTCCTTGAGGCCAAGAAGGGAATTCCGGCTAAATTCGATTCGCCAGAGGGCAGGTTTCGCGCTGGTCGAGCGAAATGATAGCAGCCAGAACAGACACGATTTGCAAGCATGTCTCTTCGAGACAATGTTTCATCGTGTGGCCTAAACTGCCCGCATTTGTGCTTGCCGTGCTGCTCACCTCGGCAGCTGCAGCGCAGTCGAACTCTTCGCCTGCAGCCCCGTCTACGCCTCAAACCTCCAGCCAAAATACTCCGGAGATCAGTTCGCACGAGGAAACGACCACGTTCAAAGTGAAGGTCAACCTGGTTGAGGTTCGCGTGGTTGTGCGCGATGCAAAGGGGAAGGCCGTCGGAAATCTCAAACCACAGGATTTCCAGTTGCTGGACAACGGCAAGCCCCAGGTGATCAGCAAATTCAGCGTGGAGCAGACAGGCGGCAAACCGACGCTTCGCGCCGAGAACGCCTCTCAGCCTTCCGGCGAAAACGCTGCGCAACCGCCAGCCCCCGTAAGCGTTCCCGACCGCTATATCGCCTACGTGTTCGACGATATTCATCTCCAGTTTCCGGACCTTGCGCAGGCACGTAACGCCGCTGCACGCCAGTTGCAATCGCTGCAGCCGACCGATCGCGCCGCTATCTATACCACGTCAGGTCAGACGCGGCTCGACTTCACCGACGATCGCTCGCAACTGATTGCAACCTTGAACCGAATCCAGCCGAGATCGCTCACCAACACAGGCCTAACTCCGTGTCCCAACATCTCGTACTACCTGGCCGACGCGATTGTGAACAGGAACGACACGCAGGCGTTGCAAATAGTCACAGCGGATGCCGTGAATTGCGGCGCGGTCGTTGCCTCTAGCGTAGGAGTCTCTGCCTCGGCACAGGCCCAGGTATACGGGTTCGCACGCCGCGAACTGACTTTCGGCGACCAGGAAATTCGGCTCTCTCTGGGCGTCTTGCAGGATGTTATCCGGCACATGGCCACAATGCCCGGTCAGCGGACAGTCATTCTGGTTTCTCCTGGATTCATGAACATCAACGAGTTGCGGATGGAGTCGCAAATCGCCGAGCGGGCCTTGCATTCAGATATCGTCATTAATGCTCTGGACGCGCAAGGGCTCTATACGAACATGCCCGATGCCAGCGAACAGAGGCCTCCAAGCCCAGCAATAGCTCCTAATATGCTGCTGTATCGCACGGCTGAGCAGCAAGCCAATCGAGATGTTATGGCCGACTTGGCGGACACGACCGGAGGAATTTTCTTTCACAATAATAACGATCTGGAGGAGGGTTTTCATCGGCTTGCGGGACAGCCGGAGTTTTCCTATCTGCTGGGATTTGCTCCTCAGAACTTGAAGCTGGACGGGAATTATCACAAGCTGAAAGTCAATCTTAAGCCACCAGCCGAGGGTACGATTCAGGCCCGCAAGGGCTACTATGCTCCCAAGGAGGCTATCGATGCCTCCGCGCAGGCCAGGCAGGCGATCGAGGACGCCGTCTTCTCGCAGGAAGACGTGCGCGAAATTCCAGTCGAGCTGCACACTCAATTCTTTAAGCCGGACGAAAATGACGCGAAGCTCTCGGTCCTGGTGCGGATGGACGTGCGGCATTTGCACTTTCGTAAAGCCGACGGCAGGAACAATAATGACGTGACGGTAGTGTCGGCGCTCTTCGATCGCAATGGCAATTTCATTAGCGGCAGCCAGAAGGTCCTGCAGATGCATTTGAAAGATGAAACCCTCGAAGGCCGGTTGAACTCGGGAATCACCTTGAAGAGCAGCTTCGACGTCAAGCCGGGAAGTTACATCGTGCGTCTGGTGGTGCGGGACGAAGATGGTCAATTGGCGGCGCAAAGCAGTGCGGTAGAAATACCATAGGCGGAGGATGGAACCATGAAGTTCCTGGATTTCTTGCTCGCAGCAGCTTTTGCCCTTATCGCGACGGGCGGGGCACAGGCACAGCAGTCCAACCCTCCAGCCGCGGAAACTTCGGTCCCGACAATTAAGGCGGAAACGCGCTTAGTTCTTGTCGACACCGTGGTGACGGACAAGCAGGGAAACTACCTTCGCGACCTGACGGCGAAGGACTTCCGCGTCTTCGAGGACAACAAAGAGCAGCCGATTAAGAGTTTCTCTTCGGAGAGCAATGCCTCTGCTGCTTCGGTCGACCAGCGGCGCTACCTGGTGCTGTTTTTTGATAACTCCACGATGAGCCAGGGCGATCAGGCGACAGCCCGTGCCGCAGCCTTGAAGTTTCTGGACGCTAATACCGATGCGAATCGCTACATCGCTGTCGTGGATTTCGGCGGCACTCTCCGGATCACGCAGAACTTCACCACCGATGCTGAGCGCCTGAAACAGATGGTGCGCACCATGAAATTCTCGGCCGTGTCACCTACGCCGCCGGTGGTGGATGCAGCGACACCTTCTCCTGGAGCCATACCGCAACCTTCATCCGTCATACCGCAGTTGGCAGGCGCCTCCGCCGATTTCGGCGCGCGCACCCTGCTGCTGGCACTGCGTGACATGGCCAAGGGACTGGCCGGCGTCCCCGGCCGCAAGACGCTGGTGCTCTTGTCGGCGGGCTTTCCCATGAACCTTAACGATCCCAACTATTCGGTGTTGCATTCCGAACTGATGGCAGCAATCGATGCCTGCAACAAGGCCAACGTCGCCATCTATCCCATCGACGTTCGCGGAGTGGGTGCGGTCAGTATGGCACCGCCGATACGAATCTTTCCTGCATCGCCTTCAGCCAGGCTGGTGACGGCAACGCTCCAACTCAGCGCCGACGGCAACGACCAGGATGCGCCCACACCAGACAGAGGTCAGGACCCGCCCGTCCATCTCGTCTTCGTGCAGAAAGGCCACAGCAGTGGAACGCGCGGCGCAGGGACTGGAACGGGCACGACTTCTGGCGCTCGCGGCGGTACCACGCCTACGATCGTCGCGCCTAACGCCCCATACAGCAATGGCCAAGGCATCATTCCAACCATCTCGAGCGGCGCCCACAATCAAGCAGTTTTGCATGAGCTTGCTCAGGGAACCGGTGGATTCGTCATTGTTAACAGCAACGATCTTCTGGCAGGACTGCAGAAGATCGCCCAGGAACAGGGCCAGTACTATCTCCTGTCCTACACGCCGCCCGACTCTGAGGAAGGCAGTTGCCATACCCTGCGCGTTAAGGTGGACCGTGGCGACACAGTAGTCCGTTCGCGCAGTGGATATTGCAATGTTAAGCCGACGGACCGGCTGGCCGGCAAGCCGATCGAGAGGCAACTGGAAAATCAGGCCGGCGGCTCGCAACCGGGCAACGTTGCGGCTGCCATGCAGGCGCCCTACTTTTACACTGCGGCAAATGTTGCCCGGGTAGACTTGGCCATTGACATTCCCGCGGGCGCCATCAAGTTTGAGAAGCAAAAGGGCAAGCAGCACGCCGAGGTGAGCGTTCTCGCCCTGGCTTACAAACCCGACGGCTCCGAGGTCGCACGCTTCAGCGACAGTGTGGCGTTCGACTTCGACAACAAGGAGCAAGTGGAGCAGTTCGCCAAGCAGCCTTATCACTACGAAAACCAGTTTGAGATTGCCCCCGGCCGTTACAACCTGAAGGTGGCGTTCAATTCTGGCCAGACAAGCTTTGGCAAACTGCAGATGCCGCTCGTGGTCGACAACTATGATGCGAAACAATTGAGCATGAGCACCGTCGCCATGAGTACGGAAGTTCATCCCCTGAACGAAATGGCGGCAAACCTTGACGCCGCACTCTTAGAGAATCGGAAGCCGTTGGTGGCGCAGGGAATGCAAATTGTGCCCACGGCAAGCGACCGCTTCAAGAAGACTGATCCGGCGGTTTTCTACATCGAAATTTATGATCCCCTGCTGACCGGCGCGAATCCGCCCAGAGTTGGACTTCAAATGCGCGTGCTGGATCGCAAGACGGGAGCGCAGGCATTTGAGATGCACGGGCTTCTTCCAAACGACGTGGGGAATCCCGTCGTATCGCTCGGGATGAAGCTGCCCCTGGACAAGCTCACCCCAGGCTCCTACAAGCTTGAACTTACGGCAATGGATACCGCAGGACATTCCACGTCGGCGCGAACGGCCGACTTTGAGGTGGAATAGTCCACCGCTGGGAACGAAAAACGCCGAGTACGATTCCTGCCCGGTATGTCAAGGCAGAGCAAAAAGGAATATAGTTGGCGATCCAGAGTTCTTGTCAACCCAGAATGGTGAAGGCCGTCCGGAAGTTACCGCGACGTACTGCTTGCCCTTCACCGCGTAGCTAACTATGCCTCCACCGATCGGGCCGCCGGTGTTGAAACGGTAGAGCACGTCCCCAGAGCGGGCCTCGAGCACGATAAAATCTCCGGTAAGCTCTCCGCCGAAAACAACTCCTCCCGCGCTTGTCGTCACCGCAGCCACGACTGGGCGGGATTTGCGATCCCGCCATCGCACGCTTCCGCTGACGGCATCCACAGCCGTAATCCAACCCTGCGAAGTGTCCGCTTCCTGGAGTGAACCGCCCATGTAGTCCTTGCCGGGGATGTAGCGGGCTGTCTCCGCCGAGTAGAAGGTCCGACTCAGACCGTCATCATGAACCCGCCGTCGGGCGTCAGCGTCGTGCCCGAGATATAGCTGGCCTCGTTCGAGCACAGGAAGACGATTACTTGAGCGATCTCTTCCGGGCGGCCGGCGCGCCGCAGGTGGACTTGCGGTATCAGGACCTTGTCGTAGATGTCGTCGCCAAGAATGGCGCGCCCCTCGCGATGCATCGGCAACGCCACTTACCCAAGCGTGTCATGGCGACGTTCTTCCGTTGCGCTGTTGGATTGCGATTATAGCTAAGGCGACTAATCCTGGAGTCTTCGGTCCAAGACCAATTGACTGCCACTGGCAAGCGCCCATATTGTGGATTCGGCAAACCGACTTGCTCCCACCCTTCGCCGGAATCGGGCGAAACAGTGAGCGCCCGTCGGCAAAGTGACTGCCATAAACAAGGGCGCTTAGCCCTTTAGTAACTCCGGGAGATCTGCCGTGACCTTTCCGCCACCGCCTTCCCCAAATCCAACGCACGCGCTGGCGACCGCCTTAGTGAATTACAAACCCGAGTGGGCACGAATTGCGCTGGAGCAAGGGGCGGACATCTTCGCCAAAGGGCGGAGCGGCGAGACCCTGCTGTCCGAGGCGCTCACCGTCGGACTACGCGCCTCCAAGAGCAAGGAAAAATCCATCAGCGGGCGGATGTTCGCCGAGGGGCAGGTCAAGATAGCAGCTTTGCTGCTGGAGCACAGCCGGACCCGGCCGATTGAGCGATTCAGCCTCTTCGACGCCGTCGTTGCCCGCAATTTTGCCGCAATCCACCATAATCTTCAGCCGGCGCGTCTTGCGGAGGGCGATGCCGAGCAGTATCGCAAGGCGCTGGCCCATGCCGTGGAACAGAATGATGCCGAGATCGTGAAGCTGCTGCTTTCGGTGGAACGCTTTTCGCTGTACGACGCGGTCAACGCCGGGGACCCTGCCGCCGTCCGCGCGGCGATTCAGCGTGCGCCGCTCGAAGACAGCAATGCAGTCGAGTATCACCGGTGCCTTGTGGATGCGGTGCGGCAGGACAATTCAGAGATTGTGGAGTTGCTGCTCGCCGCGGGTATGAGCGCCAACGCGCGCATAAACTGTCCGCATGACGACAGAACTGAGTTGCCGCTACTCACCCATGCCGTTCACGGTTGGAACCAATGGCCGCTACTCACGTTTGCCGCCGTCCGCGGCAGCACAGCGGCGATGCGAGCGCTGCTGAAAGCCGGAGCCGATCCGAATGCGAAGCCGGATGCCACGGCCCATCTGCACGGTCCCTTTCACGACGGCGCCTACGAGCGCGGCCTGGCGCTCGGCAGACGGTTCGCCCAGGCCCAGGAGCTGGCAAAGGAAGCTACGCCAGCGCAGCCGGATGCCGATCCCGAAACACAGTCGCTCGCCAGGCTCCAAGCTCTCAATGCGGCCCTGGTAACCATACCGTTGGCGCAGTCTACGGAGGATTATGCCGCTCACATTACTCCGCTCATGATAGCCGCCAACACATCGAGTTTCGCTGCGGTCAAGTTGCTGGTGGAGGCGGGTGCGGACCTGGGCGCCAAAGACAAGAAGGGCAGGACCGCTCTGACCTATGCGAAGGCAACCAAGTTCAAGCGGGTCATCGCCTATCTCGAAACAGCTTATGAGAAGCGGGACGCGGCTGGAGAATTGACCCTGCGCGAGGCGGCGGCCACCGGTACGCTCTATCGCGTGAAAGCATTGCTGGAGGCAGGCGCCGATGTCGAGCAAAGCGACGAGCATGGCCAGACGCCGCTGATGCTCGCCGTCACAGCGGGCCATGTGGAAGTGGTTAGAATGCTGTGCGCGGCGGGCGCCAATGTGCATGCCACGCGCAACGACGGTGGCGATCTCTGGACCTCCGCCTTTGCCAAGCCAAATGCGGAGATCATAGGTACCCTGATCGAACATGGTCTCACCCCCAACCAGCCGCGAAAAACGGCACCAGCCTTGTTGCTGACGTTCGGCTTGCAGAAGCCCAAGGAAATATTGAAACTCCTACTCGACAATGGCGCCGACGTGCACGCCCTGGTGCCGGCGGAGGTGGTCGAGAAGGCCTCGCAGAAACACAAGAAATCGGCGGAATTTCTGACGGCCTTTGGACCACTACTCAATCGCAAGCGCAAGACGACGCCCGATATAAAAGGTCCATGCAGCGTACTTGAATTCGCAAAACATTTCGCATCCAAGGATGTCTACTATCTCCTCCACACCCACGCGGGCAGCCCGGAAGAGAGCAACGAATTTTTCTACGAGAGTGTGCGGGATGCGCTGAAACAATGTGCCGTTCTCGCCGATGACAAGTTCAAGGCTGAGGCGGCGCGCATCGGCGCAATCCTGCGCGCCAAGCCGCTTCCGTGGAAACGGCGCAAGGGCGTCATCCACTACTCGTCATTGCTGGACAAGGCGCTGGGCGCGCATTACGAGCAGTCCGCGCCCGCGGTCGCCGGCCAGAAAGTACCGTTGCAATTGCTGCAACGGTTGCAGGCCGAGGTGGCAGCCAACGGCTATACGCTGGTCTATACCGGGCTGGCCGAAACGTCGTTGCAGCGCCTCCTGCTGTTTCCGCTGAGCGAACCGCTGGCCGCCATCGCCGCTTCCGGCACCAATGCCGCCAACTATGGCCACGACACGCGCGATGTGGTGAACTGGTGCGCCGAGACCCGGCGCGAACACCCGCTGACCGTGATCGGCGTGGGCTTCGATTTCATGGATCTGGGTTTTGCGCAGCCGATCCAGAATAGCGAAAAACTCGCCGCCCGGATTGCCGAGTTTTGTCCCGACGTGCAGGTCTCCGCTAAAGATCCGCAAGCCGTCACAAAATTCGCGAAGGAGTTGGCACAGGCTGGGCGCTGCTTCTTCTGGTGGGATTGACGGTTCCCGATACATCCAGCATTCATTTGGTGAGAATAAGAAACGCTGCGTCGTTTGCCCTTCGCCGGCGTGGCTCTCAGGGGGAGCTCTGGGCGGCCAGACTATAATGCGCGGATGGCATTGACCTCGGGCACGAGACTGGGACCATATGAGATCCAATCGCTCATCGGTGCGGGCGGCATGGGCGAAGTGTATCTGGCTCGCGACACGAGATTGCAGCGCATAGTCGCAATCAAGGTCCTCCCAGCTCATCTGTCTTCGAACCCGGACCTGCATGCGCGCTTCGCGCAGGAAGCGAAATCCATCTCCGCGCTGCAGCACCCCAACATCTGCGTCGTTCACGACATCGGTTCCCAGGGCGGCGTCGACTTCATGGTCATGGAGTACGTCGCCGGGCAGACCCTGGACAAACTGGTTCCTGCCGGGGGTTTGCCAACGGATGTGGCCGTCCGGTACGCCATACAGATTGCCGAAGCTCTGGCGCGTGCCCATGCCGCCGGCATCGTACACCGCGACCTGAAACCCGCGAACATCATGGTGGGCGAGGACGGCCTGGTCAAAGTGCTGGATTTTGGGCTGGCCAAACTTGCCGCGCCTGCCTCCGCGTCGAGTAACGATGGGGCGACCATAGTGAGTGGTGCGACGACGCCCGGAATGATCGTCGGCACCCTCGCCTACATGTCCCCGGAGCAAGCAGAAGGGAAGAGCATCGGCGCCCGCAGCGATATCTTCTCGTTCGGCGCGGTGCTTTACGAGATGCTGGCCGGCAAGAAGGCTTTCGATGGCCAATCCAGCGCGGCACTGCTGGCAGCGGTCATGCGCGACGACCCGAAGCCGCTGAACGAACTCCGGCGCGATGTTCCGCCCGAGGTGGGCCGCATCGTCAACCGCTGCCTGAAAAAAGATCCCGCGGCGCGCTATGCGTCAGGCGCCGAAGTGGCGCGCGACCTCAAGGACTGTCGCGACCTGCTGTTTCCCGAGTCAGGCGTAGGACTGAGTCCTGCCCGTATTGCGCGCGAAGCGCGACGTCCCCGCGTGCTGCTTCCACTCCTGCTCGTGGTCATCCTGCTGGTCTCCGGGGCTTCGTGGCTGGTAAAGCGCTCGCGCGACGCGCGCTGGGCGCGCGAAGTGGCGGTGCCGGAGATCTCCAAACTGGCTGACCAGGGAAAATTCGGCGACGCCTACGCGCTCGCCGTCAAGGCGGAGAAATTCATTCCCGGCGATCCCGCGCTGGCCAAGCTGTGGCCGGTGATTTCCTACCAGGTTTCGCTGGACTCGGCGCCGCCCGGAGCGGACGTCTACCGCCGAGGCTACGGCGACGCCAATGCGCCGTGGGTATTGGTGGGAAGGACGCCAGTGGAGAACCTCCGCCAACCGCGCGGGATGTTTGTATGGAAGTTTGAGAAACCGGGATTCGGCACCGCTCTGCGGATGACGAGTGCCTTGTTTGGCTGGTATCCCGCGACCCCCGGTCATCCCGTCGCCGGAAGTGTCACTCTCGACGAGGTCGGGAAAACTCCTCTCGGCATGGTGCGAGTCTCGCCCGCGAAATATTCCCCTACGCTCTTCATTCCGGGTTATGAAGGAATGCCGGAACTGGAACTCAAGGATTATTGGATCGATCAATACGAGGTGACGAACCGCCAGTTCAAGGCCTTTGTCGACCAGGGCGGATACCAGAAACGCGAGTATTGGAAGTTTCCCTTTGAGCGCAACGGAAAAACTCTCTCTTGGGACGAGGCGATGGCGCTGTTCCGCGACGGAACAGGGCGTCCGGGACCGAAAGACTGGGCGCAGGGCGAATATCCCAAGGGCCAGGACGACTTCCCGGTCACCGGCATCAGCTGGTACGAAGCTGCGGCTTATGCGGAGTTTGCCGGCAAGAGTTTGCCCACCATCTATCACTGGAATCGGGCTGCGGGACCGGTCTCCGCGGCGTTCATCGTGCCCGCAAGCAACTTCGGCACCACGGGTGTTCTGCCTGTCGGCAGCAAGCAGGACATGAGCCCGTGGGGCAGCTACGACATGGCCGGCAATGTGAAAGAGTGGATCTGGAACGAAGCCGATTCCGGCAAGCGTTATGTGCTGGGCGGGGCCTGGGACGATCCGACCTACATGTTCGTTGATCCGGACGCGCAATCGCCGTTTCTGCGTGCTTCGAACATTGGATTCCGTTGCGTGAAGTACATCGAGCCGGAATCGTTCTCCAAAGTCGCCAGCGATCCCATGCCTTCGCCCCGCCGCGACTTGACCAAGGAGAAGCCTGTCTCCGACGAGTTGTTCCGTGCCTACCGCAGCCTGTATTCCTACGACAAGAAACCGCTGAACGCCACGGTCGAGCCTTTTGGCAAGGACGAGGAGGATTGGACAGCGGAGAAGATTACCTACACGGCAGCCTACGGCAACGAACGGGCCATCGCCTACCTGTTCCTGCCCAAGAAAGGCAAGCCGCCCTTCCAGACAGTGTTGTTCTTCCCCGGATCGAACGCTCTCATGCTGCGGACCTTCTCGCTTTACACGACAGCAGCGCTGGACGGCATTCTCAAGAGCGGCCGCGCCGTAATATACCCCGTTTACAAGAGCACCTATGAACGCGGCGACGGTATGGAGTCCGACGTAGCCAGCACCACCAGCGACTGGCGGGACCACGTCATCATGTGGGAGAAGGACGCCTCGCGTGCCATCGACTACGCGGAGACGCGTCCTGAACTGGATCACAACAAGCTGGCCTACTACGGCTACAGCTGGGGCGCGGAACTGGGAGGCCTCGTGCCCGCCGTGGAGCCACGCATCAAGGTGGCTGTTCTCGCCCTCGGAGGACTCGACTTCCATCGCTCGCTTCCCGAAGTCGATACCATTAACTTTATTTCTCGCGTGAAGCAGCCCGTCCTGATGCTCAATGGACGTTACGATTTCTTCTTCCCGGTGGAATCGACCCAGGACCCGTTCTACAAGTTACTCGGTTCGAAGAAAGACCAGAAGAAACACTTGCTCTTCGACACCGGTCACAACATCCCGCGCAACGAACTCATCAAGCAAACGCTGGACTGGCTGGACCAGTACCTGGGGCCGGTGAATTAAGTCATGTATGGGATGATCGCCGACAATTGCAGGGTGCCAGGACTGGTTTCCTCCGCCTAGGTCCCAATCACCACGCCGCCGTCCACGGAAATCACGGTTCCATGGATGAAGCTCGCCTGGTCCGACGCCAGCCAAAAATAGGCATTGGCAACGTCTTCCGGAGTTCCTGCTCGTCCCATCGGAGTTCGCGCCACCATGGCATCCAGCACTTTCTGCGGCATGGCCCTCACCATGTCGGTGGCGATGAAACCCGGA
>PLBD01000286.1 GCA_003135315.1 Acidobacteriaceae bacterium
CTGCACGCCCAGCCCAGGTCGACGCAGGACATCGATATCCTGATTGCATCCGAACGCGGAAAACGCGCGCGCGGTTTATGGGGCGTTGCAGGAGTTCGGCGCGCAACTTGATGCCGCAACGTCCATCCGCGATTTGGCGGCGTTGCCTGGAAACCGGTTCGAGACCCTGTCGGGAGACCGCAAAGGGCAGTTCAGCATACGACTCAACGATCGGTGGCGAATTTGTTTCGAGTGGCCTGATGGCGATCTGGGCCCGTCGAACGTCGAGATTGTGGATTACCATTAGGAAAAACTCATGGCTGTCAGGTTGATCCATCCCGGAGAGCATCTAGCCGAAGAGCTCAGAGAACTGAGCATGAGCGCCGCCGAGTTGGCGCGCAACTTGAACGTACCCACTAACCGCATCACGGAGATTTTGCACGGCCAGCGCGCCATCACCGGGGACACGGCGCTCCGCCTGGGCCATTTCTTCGGCACCGCACCCGAATTCTGGCTTAACCTGCAAAGCATGTATGAACTGCGCCTTGCGCAAAACAGGTCAGGAAAATCGGTAAATCGCCTTCCCAAGTTGAAGCATCGGGAACGCATTCCGGCTTAACCAGCCTTCAATATCACCGGGCAAGCAGGCAACCGCCATGGCAACCACCACACAGACACACATGGCCCTATAGCTCATTCGCAAAACCTCCTCGTTGTTGAGCAGGCCGACAGTCTAGCCCATCCAGCCGTTTCGCAACAGAATCAAATCACGCTGACAGTGTGTCCCGGCCGATGTCGGCGGGCGTTCTCCCCTGAATGGGATCAGGATCCCGCGTCATTTCTTCTGGCGCTTTCTGATTACCGCATAGCAGATGGCATACACGACATAAGCGGACCCGAGCACGACAAAGAAAATCGGCTGGCTCAAAGTGATGGCAAAGGCCACGACCGACGCCGCCATGACCCACATGAAGGCTTCGCCGAGAAGACCGTCCCTCCAATTTGGGGTAGCCCCGCCGGACGGCAACTGGGGCCGCAATCCCGGCAANNGCTTCCTCGCGCAGGATCAGGCGATAGTTGAACACGAATATTCCCAGCACAAGGATGCAGAAACCGATTCTGCTGGCCATCAGGCCAAAGCCGAGGGCCAGCAGAATATTGCCGAAGTAGAGCGGGTTGCGCAGGTAGCGATAAGGGCCGTCGGCAACCAGGCGGGTCGTGTGCAGTCGCATGTCGACCATGACTTCAGGGTTGAGATAAGCCGTTCCCCAGGTGCGGACAGCAGCATTGGCGATGCAGAACAGCGCAGCAATCGCAAAGATCGCGTGATACGCCCAGTCAGGAGCAGGCACACCGCGCAGCCGCGCAATCCAGTCCACCAAGGCCGCACCGGCGTTCTGGTGGTCGAAGGAGTAGCTGAAGAACGCGATGCCAAATATCGCGCCGAAAATCCAGAAGCGAAATTTGAACTCGAAGTCGGTGGCTGCCAGAATCCTGCCTCCTGCCGGCGGATGCTCACGGGGCTTGAAAATAATACTCCAGCCGCACGCGGTGAGTATCCCTCGAAGCAGCGCCGCCTGGGATTGCGGAGGTGACTGCACTTCCGAACAGGGCAGAACAGTCGCTGCGTCCTGTCCTGAATTGCGGCCACAGGCCAGTAGCCGTAAGCCGGGCGACGTTCTACTGTGGAATTCAGCTGAGAAAGTAGCCATGGACAGTGCACCGATGGCGGTGACTCGGAGCGCCGCGAGTTAAGCGGCGCTCCGGGCAAACGAGTTCAGTTACCGGTTTTCCGGTAGCTGAAGTGGGGCTGGCGAGCTTAAAAGGGGGAGCCCGCTGGCCCTTTTGTTTTAAGAGAAATAAGTAGCGTTGACCGTGAAATGCCGGGTACTCACTAGTCCCCTTTTTGCTGTACTGCACCGCACCGGCTTAGCGGGGTCCACCCTCTATTGGTATCGCAGGCTTTCGATAGGATCGAAATGCGCGGCGCGCGCGGCAGGGGCCGTTCCGAATAAAACGCCAACCAGGCTGGAGACCAGCACCGCAATGATCACCGACCACCCCGAGATGGGAACGCGATAGTTGGTGATGAAGCGTACCGAGAGTGGCAGCGCCAAGCCTAGAACAATCCCAACGATACCGCCACCCAGCGAGATAAGGATCGCTTCTACCATAAATTGCGCGCGTATTGCGGAATTGGTGGCGCCCACGGCCTTGCGCACGCCAATCTCGCGGATGCGCGCGTTGACCGTGGCCAGCATGATGTTCATGATGCCGACTCCGCTCACGATCAGGGTAAGCACGGAGATCAGCAGCAGTACCTCGGTCAGCGTGTCGGCGGTCTTGGCGGCCACTTGCAGCAGTTGGGTCAAATTGTCGACCCGGTAAACCGACTCCGCACGATGCCGCGACTGCAGGATGTCGTGGATTTGCTGCGTGGCGCGAGGCACCTCGGCAGAGTCGGACACCGAAAAGAAAAGCTGCTTCACTTCGTCGCTGTTGGTGAAGTAGCGCGCCACGGTATTGGGAATCAGGAGCGTGTCGTCGGTGATCTCGGACTGGCCAAAGGTATCCACGCGCTCGCGAAACGTCCCAATCACGGTGAAGGGAAGTCCGTTGAGCTTGATCTCCTGGCCCACCGCTGAATCCACCGAGCCAAGCGCCTCGGCCAGTATCTGGGTAATCACCGCGACTTTATTGCGCGCCGCGGCGTCGCTGTCGTCGAAGAACCGGCCCGAGAGTATCTGCAGATTGCGCACGTTGAGATACGGGCGGGAGACGCCGAGCACGATGACCTCGCGCTCTTTGCCGCCCGGCACCACGATGCGGTCATGAAACTCGATCATGGGCGAGGCATTGTTGATGCCGGGAACCTGCTGGCGAACCGCATTCAAGTCGTCGAGCGTGAGGAAGTCGCTGGAGGCGTCGCGGCCGTAGATGCCGCCCCCGGCGTATTCTGCGACCATCATGTTGGAGCCGATGTTTTGGATCTGCTGTAGCAGATATTGCTTGCCCGTGAGCCCGATGGTGACGACCAGGATAAGCGACGCCGTGCCGATTACCATGCCCAGCGAAGTCAGGATGAACCGCACCTTGCCGATGCGAAAGGTCTGGAGCGCGACGCTCAGGGTATCGCTGAAGACGAACCTGGGAGAACGGCGTCCTTTGTTTCCGTTGGCGGCCATGCCTGCGCTCTAGACTACTCGTGTCGACTTGCGCCTGCAATTCGCGCTGCCCGATAGGACGGCAGGTTTCCTGCGAGGAGATGTTGGCTCACCAGAAACTCCCTTGCCACCGCACCTGCATCTTTCTCCTCGCCGTCAACGGCGTAATTCATCGCTCGCATGTCATCGGCGGTGATGCGGCCTGCGAGGCGCGTGAATGCAGCTTCAGCCTGCGGACATTCCTGGGAAAGGGCAGGCCGCACGATCGGCACGGCATCATAAGGTGGGAAGTAGTGTTTGTCGTCCTCAAGCACGATCAGGCCGAGCGCGGCGATCAGGCCATCCGTGTTGTTGCCGGCAACGATGTCGACCGACCGGCTCTGAAGAGCGCGATAGAGCAGCCCCAGGTCCATCACGCGCGGAGTTTCGGCAAAGCGTAGACCATATGTCTTGACCAGCCCTTGATAGCCGTCCTGTCGCTCCAGGAACTCGTAACCCACTCCCAGCCTCATATGCTGAGCCATACCCGGGAGTTGCGAAAGTGTCGTCACACCAAGCCGCCGCGCGTCCGCGCCTCGCATCACCATCGCGAAGGTGTTGTTGAATCCCAGCGGCGGCATGACATCGAGGTTGAAGCGGCGCTTGTACTCCTGCCGCACGCGCTGATAAACGCTGGCTGCATCGCCGGCGAATGGCTGCTTCAGGATCGCCGCCAGCGCCGTGCCCGTGTACTCGACGTAAGCGTCAATGCGCCCAGCAAGTATTGCCTGTTGGCAGATGTACGTTCCGGCAAGATAGAAGCGGCCATCAACGGGCATGTGGCAAACGCTTTGCAGATATTGCGTCAGCAGCTCGCCCAGGATCAGCTGTTCGGTAAAGTTCTTGGAGCCGACGGTCAGCGCGGCCTTGCGGGACACGCAGCCGCTGCAAATGGTCAGGGCCAGTGCGGAGAGGAATGTGCGGCGGTTCATCGTCAGCTTCGGTGCCGCACCAGCAGCTTCTCGACGCCGCTGAGCAGCAGATCTGCGGCCAATGCAATCAGAGCTGCGGGGATTGCACCCGCCAGGATCACCCCGTTATCCACCATGGCGATGCCGCGAAAGATAAATTCCCCCAGCCCTCCTGCACCAATTGCGGCAGCGATAGTGGCGACGCCAATTGTGATCACCGCGGCAACGCGAATTCCCGCCAGCATGACCGGCAGCGCCAGCGGCAGTTCGACGCAACGGAGAAGTTGGCCTGAGGTAAGCCCCATCGCAACCGCCGCCTCCCGCACCGGCGGACTGATGCCGGCGATGCCGACATAGGTGTTGCGTACGATGGGAAGCAGCGCGTAGAGCGCCAGCGCGACGATCGCCAGACGATCGGCCCGCGCCCCCAGCCATGGCAGCGGTAGCAGCAGTCCGAAAAGCGCCAGGCTGGGAATAGTTTGAATGACGTTCGTGCTGCCCAGCACCACTGCCTTCCACTTCGGCCTGCGGGTTAGAAGGATTCCCAGCGGCACGCCGATGGCGATCGCCAGCAACATCGAGACGCCTACCAGCCAGAGGTGTTCGGCGGTGAGCGTAGCGACCTCGCGTTTGTGCGTGAAGATGAAGTTCAAGGAGGCTCCGCTCGATCGGACGCTCTAACCATTGGAATTCTGAAACACCTGCTGGCGCGTGCGAAACACGTCCACATACGCCTTCACCGAAGGGTCGGGCGTCTCCAGAAATTCCTTCGGGCTATACACTCCGCGTAACCTGCCCTCTTCCATCAGCCCAATCCGGCTGCCCAGCAGCAGGGCTTCGCTCACATCGTGAGTCACGAAGACAATGGTCTTTCCCAGCTTCTGCTGCAGCTTCTGGAATTCGATCTGGATCTCGGCCCGGGTGATGGGATCGAGTGCGCCGAAGGGTTCGTCCATCAGCAGTATCGGCGGCTCGGCTGCCAGGGCGCGCGCCAGTCCAACGCGCTGCCGCTGCCCGCCGGAGAGCTCGTCGGGGTATCGGCCGGCGAATTCGCCAACCGGCAGGCCCACCAGCGCCAGCACTTCCTCCACGCGGGACGCGATCTTGCGCCCGTCCCATCGTTCGAGCTTTGGGACCAAGGCTACATTTTCGAACACGGTGTAGTGCGGAAAGAGTCCGACGTCCTGGATGGCATAGCCGATGCGACGCCGCAACTGGACGGTGTCCCATCGGTTGACGGCGGTGCCCTCAACCCGGACCTCACCCGAGGTTGCGGTGAGCAGCCGATTGATCAGCTTCAGCGAGGTTGTCTTTCCCGATCCGCTCCGGCCCACGAGCATGAAGGTCTCGCCAGCGTGCACGGCAAGGTCGAGGCTGGACAGGAGGGTTTTTCCTTGCGGCAGGCAAAAACCAACGCCGGCAAATTGAATGGCATTGCTGGAATCGTCGACCATGGGGAACGGGGAAACGCCGCTCCAGCCTATCAGAGTTGTTTCTGGTTGTGGAATTGCGGGGCGGAAACACAAATGCCGAGGCAACGTTGTGCCCCGGCATGAATGTCCATCTTCGAATTTGTGCTGCTCAGACGAGAGAGACTAGTAGCGTCCCCAACCGCCGCCGCCNNCCGCTCAGGTTGGTGCCGTTCAAGGCTTCCATCGCCTTGCCGGCGGAATCATCGTCCGACATTTCGACAAATGCGAAGCCGCGCGATTGCCCGGTGTCGCGATCAGTCACAATGCTGACCCTATCGACTGGGCCATACGCTTCAAACATCGCGCGTACCTGGTCTTCAGTCGCATCGAAGCTTAGGTTCCCCACGTAGATATTCTTCATTGGTTCCTCGCTCTTAGATTAGGCCGCCTGCCGGCCGATCCTTTGGCAAGCCCTACGCGGCATGAATTGGGGTGATACGACCAAAGACTCAATCGCCTTCTCATCGTTGCAAATAGCAGAGGGCAGCATGCGCCACCCTCGCTTCCTGCTTCTTGTTTACAGAACCTGTACGTTCTCAGCCTGCCAACCCTTTGCGCCACGCTTCACGTCGAAGCTCACGGCTTGACCTTCCTGCAGCGAGCGGAATCCGTTCGACTGGATAGCGGAGAAATGGACGAAAACATCTTCGCCGTTCTGACGTGAAATGAAGCCAAAACCCTTGGCATCGTTAAACCACTTTACTGTTCCTTGTTCCATTTGTTTCTTGATTTTCCTTAATGTTGATGTTGCGTTTGGTGAATCGGAAGGTTACAGGCAGGAATCGCTCGAGACAAAAGGAGGGATGGCTGCTAAACACGCCGTTCGAACACACGCAAAGCCAGTATACAACAAACTACGGCTCCAAGCCCACAGAAAAGCGATGGGCAATCTAAGCCGCCGTTCCAGGCCCATTTCGTGGGCGGTGCCTCCGGCATCCAGAGCTAACTTTCGGCCTTAACAAAGGCCTCTGTTTCCTTCAGGATCTGCGCCACAAGCTCCGCCGATGCCGCCTCGCAATAAACGCGCAGCAGCGGCTCCGTGCCGGAAGCGCGGACCAGCACCCATGCTTCAGCTCCATTGCCGTAGGTAGGCGCGTCCAGGAAGAACTTCACGCCGTCCAGAGTCTCGACCTTCTGTACGCCAAAGCTGCCGATCCTGCCAGGTCTGGCCTGGACGCGCCGCATGGCTTCATCCTTGACGTCGTTGCTCAGGTGAAGGTCGATGCGGCCATAGTGGTGCTCGCCATATTCCTTTTGGAGATCGCGCACCAGTTGTCCCAGCGGCTTTTCTTCTTCCGCCATGATGTTGGCCAGCAACAGCGAATTCAGAAGGCCGTCGCGCTCCGGCAGATGGCGCGTGATGCCGATGCCGCCCGACTCCTCGCCTCCGATCAGGATGTCGCGTTCCAGCATGAGATCGCAGATGTACTTGAAGCCGATGCCGCACTCGTGCAGCTTGCGCCCGTACTTGGCGGCGATGCGGTCCAGCATGCGCGTTGTGTTGAACGCCCGTACAATCTCGCCCGGCCATTGCTTGCGCTTCAGCAGCCACTCCAGGATCACGCAATAAATCTTGTGCGCATCCACAAAGCTGCCGTCTTCCGCGACTGCGCCGATGCGGTCCGCGTCTCCGTCGGTCGCCATCCCAGCCTGGCAGTGCTCGCGTATGACCGTCTCCTGCAGCATCGCAATGTGCGGCTCGATTGGCTCGGGATTGATGCCGGGGAACAGCGGGTTGAGTTCGCCACGAATCTCAAGGTGATCGATACCGCTGTCGGCGAAGATGTCTTTCACCACGCCGCGTCCAGCGCCGTACATCACGTCGATTGCGAACTTGAAACCGGCTTTCTGAATCAGCTTCAGATCGACAAAATTCTTGATGGCTGCGATGTACGGAGCCTTGAAATCGGTGACGGTCACGCTGCCGCCCTTGCGCTCAAGCCGCGGTGAATCCAACTCACCCTCAATCGCCTTCATGATCGCCGGTGTGCCTGAGCCGCCGTAGCCGGCCTTGTACTTCACCCCATTCCAGTTGAAGGGATTATGGCTGGAGGTGATCATGACGCCGCCGGCCGCGCCCAGGTTCTTCACCGCGTAGGAGAGCGCTGGAGTGGGCGTGTAGTCGTCGGAAAGTCGCACCGCGATGCCCGACGCGGCGAGAACTTCGGAGATGATCTCCGCCGCCCGCGGGGAAGCGAAGCGCGTGTCGTAGCCGACAACCAGGCCTTTGCCGGCGTCCTCATGACTGTCGACGTAGTGCGCCATCGCGTTGCCGACGCGGCGGACGTTGTCGAAGGTGAAGTCGTCGGCAATGATGCCGCGCCATCCATCGGTGCCGAATTTGATTTGAGTTGCCATGGTCGAATTGAATGTTGGGGCTCTTGGTTCTTGGCCATTAGCTCTTAGCTTCTCGCCTTAGCTAGTTGCTAATTGCTAGTTGCTAGTTGCTGTCCTCACACCAGCCGCTTCAGTTTCTTCTCGTCAAGGTACTTCACCACTTTGCCGACGTCCTGTGCGTGCTCGCGGGTGGTAATCAGCAGCGCGTCGTCCGTCTCCACAACAACAAGGTTCTTTACACCAACGACGGCGACGAACTTGTCGGCCCGGCAGTGGATGAAGTTTCCTTCCGCATTCAGGTTGAAGGACTGCTCGGCTGCGATAACGTTGGCGCTGTCTTTGCCGCCGGCATTGCGATGCTCGTAGAGCGCCGTCCAGGAGCCCAGATCGTTCCAACCAAAGCCGGCTGGAATGCAATAGATGCCCGACTTGCCTTCGCCCTTCGCCGAACGCGGTTCCAGCAACGCGTAGTCCACGCTGATGTTTTCGCACTTGGGATAGAGCCTGGCGAACGTCTTCCCGAACTTGCGCGTCCCATAGCTTGCCGCAATCCCTTCCAGCAGCGGAGCGGTTTTCGGCAGATGTTCGCGCAGGGCGTCGGCCAGGGTGCGTGCTCCCCAGACGAACATACCGCTGTTCCAGAAGAAATTGCCCGCCTTTACGAACTGTTCAGCGACCTCGACCGTGGGCTTTTCAGTGAAGCGTCGAACTTGCAACACGCCTTTCTGCGACTCGCTTCCAGCCTCGATGTAGCCGTAGCCGGTTTCGGCGCGCGTCGGCTTAATGCCGATGACGACGATGTTCGATCCTTTCGCGGCGATCTCAGCCGCACGCCGGATGTCGTCGCGAAAACGCTTCTCATCGGCGATCACGTGATCGGACGGGAACATGCCGATCACCGCGCCAGGATCGCGCTTCTCCAGCAGAAAGGCTGCCAGCCCGATTGCGGGCGCGGTGTTTCGCCCCGCAGGCTCGGCAATGATCTGCTTCTTGTCGAGCTTCTTCAGTTGACGCAGGATCGGAGCGCGCAGGTCTCCATTGGTGATGACCCAGAAGCGTTTTGGCTTGGCCAGCGGCAGCAACCGCTCGACCGTCTCCTGGATCATGCTTTTCTTGCTGTTCAGCGGGAGCAGTTGCTTGGCCATACGCTTGCGGCTGAGAGGCCAAAAGCGTGTGCCGCGACCGCCCGCGAGAATTACGGGATAGAAATTATCGGCCAAGTCTTTTCACCACAGAGACACCCTTCGGCTGCGCTCAGGACAGGCTCCGAACACAGAGAACTGCGAATTCTTGATTCTACTGAAGAATGACGCGGTGCGCGACGCGAGAGAGGGCCGGGTACTGGTTCAGTTTGATCCGGAAGCCCTCTTGCGTCCAAGACAAATCAAAAAAACTGAAACCAGTACCGAGAGCCGGTCGCATTCGGGCGAGTATTAAGGGTTTCCGAGGGCTGCGCTCTGGATTGGTTATAATAGGGCTTGGCGCCAACACGTACCGGCGGTGTACTGTGCCTTGTGCCCCAAGCGGGGGAATCATGCCTCGTGAAATGCTGAGCGTTCGATACGATTCGCGTCGATGCTTGAAGTGGACGGGGATATTCGTTCTTCTGCTGACCGCAGTCCTCCCACTCTGGGGGATGGAACATCCAGCGAGGATTTTCTTCGGGGATGCCAAGCACCCTGTCGTGAGCGGTGAGGCATGGCTGATTGCGAATCGCTGGAGTCGCTACCAGGCCGTTCTGGTTGGCACTATCCGAGAGGGCAAGTTCGAGCAACGCAAGAACATCGAATTCCCGCAATACTGGGAGCAGGCCTTCGATTACAAGCTCTTGCTGGCGGTTTCAGACGGTCAGGTTGAAGCGCCCAGTTCATTTGAGACCGATAATGCTTATACCTTTAATTTTGCCTCTGGTGCTGATCCCTGGCCTGAGTATTTGAAGCAATACAAAATTATTTATCTTTCACCGCCGATTCCGAAGGACAATCTAGGTAAGGATTGGGAAACCGCTCTCAAGGGCCTTGGTCACCTCGCCGGCGACGAGTTGGTGCTGCCGCGCCCTTCGCAACGCACGATTCGGTTTCTCTATCCGGACGGAAAGCCGTTGGCAGGAACGGAGGTTTGGGTCTCACTCTACGGCTCCAGCGAGAACCACTGTGGGGTAGCCGTAGGGATACGGCTGGGGGAATTTGTTACCAATGCTGACGGAGAGATAAAGGTAATCGCACCTGACTCTGCGCTGGTATTTGGCTTGCCGCGTGGCCCGGGGGATTTCAAGGAAGTTGCAGGTGGTCCCACCGGCACGGCAATCGTGGGTGGAGATGACCTAATTGTCGGCAGCGAACAAAACATTACAGTCAAAAGGTTGTGGACCCTACCTGAGCATGACTACGTCCTGAAGCTTCGGACGGCGGAGAATCAGCCCATCGCTCATGCTCATCTTGAAGGTTGTTGGATCGACCCGCCAGGGTGCGTGGTGCCGTCGTGTCAGCCAATCCGGGTCCCAGAGGACGGGCCACTCCACCCCCCAGAGTCCGACGGGGCGGGCGCCATGGGATTTCGACACGGTGATCTGCGCCAACTCGAGAGCATCACGATTATCGACGCACACGGCGACAAAAGAAGCCTGACGAAATCGGAGATGCGTGAGTTACTGACCACCTACCGCCTCAACCTTGTTTGGTAGGTAAGCGGTGCATGTCTTGAATTCTGCTTTTCCAACATATTAGCGAAACTTGAGGGGCCAGATCGTAACGGTTGCAACATCCCCATATCACAACTGACCGTTATCCACCTAACTGAGACGGCGAAACTCGATTGCCTTTGCCTCGGCGGCTGAAGCTATTCGCGCCTTGCGGCTCCGAATTGCACGCCTGAAGGCGCGCTCCATCCGTTATCCTCCAGTTTCTACCCACTATTCCCTGTGGCTCTGTGGTGAGAAAAACTACTTTGCACTGACCGATTGCGGCAGCTCGGTCAACGGCTCCGCGACCGCTCCTGTGGGCAGCGACATTCGCATCACGTCAAGGTCCCACTGCGGCCGCACGATATATTCACCAACACTGGCCGGAACCACCACCGCATCGCCGGTGGCGAAGCTGATCGGCTCCATCCCTTGCGATTCCACGATGCCGGCGCCGCTCACCGCGACCAGGATGTGGGGCGAAGCCGGCGTCACCTTCGAGTGCAAGGCATCGCGCAGCCGCATCTTTTCCACCTGAAAGAACGGCGAGCGCACCAAAACATCCGGCTCGTCGGACGAGCGCCGCACAACTTTGCCGGCATTCGTGTGCAGCTTGGTTGCGGCCAATCCTTCTGCGATGTGAAGTTCGCGCGGGCGGCCATAATCGTAGAGGCGATANNCGCCGCCGATGGTGTGCACCGTCCCGGCGGCGACGTAAAGCATGTCTCCGGCGTAGACATCGACCCAGTTCAGCAGCTTCTCCGCGCGAGTGTCCTGAATCGCCTGCTCGAATTCCGCAAGCGTCACTCCCGGTTTCAAACCCAGCGCAACTTGCGCGCCGGGATTCGCCCGCAGCACGTACCAACACTCAGTCTTGCCGCATGGCTGGCCAACCTTACGCGCTTGTTCATCGTCAGGATGGACCTGCACCGAGAGCTTGTCGGCGGGAAAAAGAAACTTCACCAGCAGCGGAAAGCGGTTGTCGTAGACCGCGGACTGCCCTACCAGATCGCGCCCAAACCTCGTCGCTAGATCGCCCAGGCTTTGTCCGGCTAGCGGCCCATTGGCGACGCGATTGTCTTCCCAGGTCAGCCAACTCTCGCCGATCGGTTCCTTCACGATCCTGGTGTAGATGGGGCGCAGGTCGAGGCTGCCCCAGGGCCGCTCGTCGAAGATGGGGATAACTAGAAATGGATAGAGTTCAGATATTAGCTACACGCTTGCGAA
>PLBD01000145.1:0-4577 GCA_003135315.1 Acidobacteriaceae bacterium
GAAGGCAACGCAGTGGAGGAACTGATCAAGCTGCCGCAGATCGTCTCCGGCTTCGAGCCCGAGGCTACTGCTGCGGCGAGCCGCCTGTTCGGACTGATTGCGCCCTCGCTGATCGAGCTTGCTCCAGCCGAAGCCGAGCTCGCCAAGCTCTTCACCAACGCCTGGCGCTATGCCAACTTTGCCATCTCGAATCAGTTTTACATTTTGGCGCAGAGCCGTGGGCTGGACTTCTACCGCATTCATGATGCGGTCACGCGCGACTATCCGCGCATGCGCAGCTTCGCCAAGGCGGGATTCGCGGCCGGTCCGTGCCTGTTGAAGGACACGCTGCAACTGGCTGCGTTTTCCCAGAACAATTTCTTTCTGGGCCATGCGGCCATGCTGATCAACGAGGGCCTGCCCATGTTCCTGGTCGAGCAGCTTCGCCCCTTTGATCTGGCGAACAAGCGCGTGGCCATCCTGGGAATGGCGTTCAAGGCGGAATCCGACGACAAGCGCGACAGTCTTTCCTTCAAGCTGAAGAAGCTGCTTGAGGTGGAAGCCCTGGAGGTGCTCTGCACCGATCCTTATGTTTCCGAGAGCGGTTTCGTTCCTTTGGACGCGGCAATTCGCAAGGCGGACATCTTGATCGTCGGCGCACCGCACGCGGTTTACCGCGACGTTGAGATTCCAGCCGAGAAGATACTGATCGATCCCTGGAACTTTTTTCCCGCCAGACAACTGGCATCGGCAACTGCCTGATTAGAGGACATACACAGAACTCATGAAAGTACTCGTTACCGGCTCGGCCGGCTTCATCAATGGTTATCTCGTGCAAGAGCTTCTGGACGCCGGCTACGACGTCGTCGGCCTGGACAACTACAGCAAGTACGGGCGCGTCGCCAAGAGCTATGACTCGCATCCGCGCTACCGCTTCGTCGAAGGCAACGCGAAGGACATCGGTCTGCTGAAGGAGCTTCTGGAGGACTGCGACCACTTCGTTGCTGCCGCGGCCATGATTGGCGGCATCAGCTACTTCCACGAGTTCGCCTACGATCTGATCGCTGAAAACGAACGCATCACCGCAGCGGCCTTCGATGCCGCGCTGCACGCGCACAAACACGCGCGCCTGCAAAAGATCACCGTGGTCTCCTCCAGCATGGTGTTCGAGAATACGAAGGAGTATCCAACGCCCGAGGGCGCGCAGCGCCGCTGTCCGCCTCCCAGCTCAACCTACGGCTTCCAGAAATTGGCAACCGAGTATTTCGCGCAAGGCGCATGGGAGCAATACCAGCTTCCTTACACGATTGCGCGGCCATTCAACTGTGTCGGCGTCGGCGAAAGGCGCGCGCTGGCCGACCATGACATCATGAGCGGCAACATCAAACTTGCCATGTCCCACGTCGTCCCTGACCTGGTGCAGAAAATTCTCAAGGGCCAGGACCCGCTGCACATCCTGGGCAAGGGCAACCAGGTTCGCCACTACACTTATGGCGGCGATCTGGCCAAGGGCATTCGCGTTTGCATCGAACATCCCGCGGCGAAGAACAACGACTTCAATCTCTCCACGCCGGCGCGGACTAACGTGCTTGAACTCGCGGAGGTGATCTGGAACAAAATCCACAAGGGCCAGAAGCCGTTCCGTTACGTTTCCGATCCGCCGTATGAATACGACGTGCAGGAGCGCTCGCCCAACGTGACCAAGGCGCGCGAGGTCCTCGGCTTCGAAGCTCTGACCACGCTGGATGTCATCCTCGACGAGATCATTCCCTGGATCGAGGAACAGATCTCCGTCGGGCAGATGTGAAGAAAGCAATTAGCAACTAGCGATTAGCAATTAGCTTAAGGCAAGCCCAGCCAGCGAAAACTCTGCTTGCTGCTGTTGCATGTAAAGCAGAGTTTCCAAGTCTGAGAATCATGCCCTCTAACCCGCCACTCACCATCGTGATCCCGGTGTACAACGAAGGCGGGAATTTCCCCGCGCTATGGCGCGAAATCACGTCCGGCATCAAGACTCCCTTCACCGCGATCGTTGTCTACGACTTCGACGAGGACAACACGCTGCCCGTGGCGCGTGAAATCATCGCCTCCGGCGAGACGCGGCTCACGCTGCGCAAGAATGCCTACGGCCGCGGAGTGACCGGCGCGATAAAGACGGGACTGGAGGCGGTGGAATCAGGGCCGGTGCTGGTGACCATGGCCGATCTGTCGGATGATCTGACCCAGGTCGACCAGATGCACGAGTTATACCGTCAGGGCTTCGATGTAGTTTGCGGCAGCCGTTACATGAAGGGCGGGCAGTTGATCGGTGGGCCGTTTCTGAAGCAGTTGATGTCGCGGGTCAGCGGACTGACATTGCATTATTTCCGCGGCGTGCCGACCCACGACGCCACCAACAGCTTCAAGCTCTACGACGCGGCCATGGTCCGCGACATCAAGGTTGAGAGCGTCGCGGGATTTGAGCTTGGGCTGGAGCTGACGGTAAAGGCGTTTCTCAATGGTTATCGCATCGCCGAAATTCCCAGCACGTGGCGCGACCGCACCGCAGGCAGCTCGCGCTTCCGCGTTCTGCAGTGGCTGCCGCATTATTTGAAGTGGTACTTCTTTGCCTTTCAGCCGGTGCGGCAGCGCAACCGGGCGCCGCGCGAGCAAGGCGCGGTCAAGCCAGCCGAGTAGGACAATTGAACTCCGCTCACCCAATCCCATCGATGATCTTGGCCAATTCCGCTGTCTGCTGTCTCACGTCAAAGCTGGACTGAAACCACTCACTCGGCACAGCCGCCGTATTTGGCATGCGTAAAAACTCCAGCATCTTCCGGTCCGCCGCCTCGGCTGAATCGTCCGTATAGATACACATGTGGCGCGCCTCCGCCTTCACCAGAACGTCCTCCACTGCCGAAGACCGCTGCACCAGCGCCACAATCGGCCTGCCGATGCACATGTACTCGAACAGCTTTCCCGGCACCTGAACATTGCTCTGCGGCTGCACCAGCAGCAATCCGTCCGCTTCTTCCAGCAGGCGTTGCGCCTCCGCGCGTGGAACCTGCGGCTGCAACTCCAGCCAGCCTTCGCGCTGCGCGCGAGCGAACAACGCCTGGTCGAACCCGGCCTTCGAGTCGGTTGCACCCAACAAAAGAACGCGCACCGCCGCCGCCTCCTGCGCCCCGGCCGCGCGCAATCGCGCCAGCGAATCGACGATCCCATTCGGGTTTCTGGCGTGATACAGAGCGCCGGCATGAACGATCAGCTTGTGGTCCCGCGCCGGCACCGGACGCGCGCGAGGTACATCCTCCGGATCGAAGCCGTTGTAGATCACATGCAGCTTCGGCTGCACCCACGGAAACTGCCTGCTCCACATATCGGCTGCAGCTTGCACGTTGGCGACGACGGCGCTCGCCCGGCGAAACGTCGCCCGCTCCAGCCACGGAATAGCGAACCGCGTCTGCCGCGACAACAGCTCGGGCGCCTGTCCCCCAATCGGATCGCGAAAATCCGCGATCCACGGAATCTTCTCTCGCGAGCGCACGAGCAGGCCGGCAGCAATTGTTCCCAGCGGCGGATACGTTGAGTACAGAACAAATCGCTCCTGCGGATGCGCGCGAAGCAGCTGCCGGCACTGGTCCGCAACCTTCCTCGCCCAGATGAATCCGTAGTGACCGGGAAAGATGAATTTGCGAACCAGCAGCTCCTGCCAGGCCTCGAACGACAGCCGTCCACTCGGACCCTCGTCCCAAACCGCCCGCAATTCGTCGGCAACAAAAATGGTGTCGGCAGGGCAGTCTTGCGCTTGCGGCGACGCTGTGATCAGGTGGCAGCGATAGCCCATGCGCTGAAGATATTTGCGGAAGCGAAACGGCCGCATCCCGCCGATCTCCGGGGCAGGCGGGAAGTAGTAGGCAATCATGATCACATGTGGCTTGGACTGGTGCACCGCTTCGATTGCCTCAGCTTCCCAGCGCGAGGTCCCGCGCGGCAACAGACTAGCAGAATTCATTTGCCGCCGGTCGTTTACAATGACGCAGAACCGAGGGAGACTCTGATTAAGTCAACGCCGAGGCCCTCAGCGGCTAAAGCCGGGCTCATTTGCTCGACTTTGCGGACCGCCTGAAGGCGGTCCCTTTCAAAGCAATGCTTAATCAGAGCTTCCGTGGCGGAAGATTCCCGGCGAACCGACGCGTGACGAATCCAGAAACCCCAATCCGGCTGGCGATGGTGGCCGGCGCCCGCCCCAACTTCATGAAGATTGCGCCGCTGATGAAGGCGCTGGCGGGCGATCCCGGCTTCGAAGCGGTCCTGATCCACACCGGCCAGCACTACGACGACAACATGTCGGGCCAGTTTTTTCGCGATCTCGGCATTCCCGCACCGCAATATCACTTGGAAGTTGGCTCCGGCAGCCACGCGCAACAGACGGCCGAGATCATGCGGCGGATTGAGCCTGTGCTGGAGGAATTACGCCCTGTCGCGATAGTCGTGGTTGGCGATGTGAACTCCACCGCGGCGGCGGCGATGGTGGCGAAGAAGCTGGGCATCGATGTCGTACACGTGGAAGCCGGCCTGCGCAGCTTCGATCGCTCCATGCCGGAGGAGATCAACCG
>PLBD01000145.1:4670-7804 GCA_003135315.1 Acidobacteriaceae bacterium
GCGTCTGGCTGGCGGCAGTATCTCGTTGCCGTCCGGCATTCGACTGCTGGAGCCGCTGGGTTATCTGGATTTCCTGAGTCTCGAAGCCGGCAGCTCGCTGGTGCTGACCGACTCGGGCGGCATCCAGGAGGAGACAACCGTTCTGGGAGTCGATTGCCTGACGCTGCGCGAAAATACGGAGCGACCGGTCACGATTGAGCTGGGCACCAACCGCTTGGCGGGGACGAAGAAAGCCACTATTCTGGCTGCGTGGGAAGAGATGAAGCGCTCACCGCAGAAAGAGCAGATTCCGCCGCTGTGGGACGGGCTGGCCGGCGAGCGCAGCCGCGAGGTCCTGCGCGAGTTCTATAAGGGCAAAGTTCGAACGTGATTGACATCGAAAAATACCGGAATAGCGAATCGGAGAAGGCCCGCATCGCCGACCTGTTCCGGATCATGCCGCGCGGCCGCGCCTCAATTCTGGAGATCGGCGCGCGCGATGGCTACCTGTCGCGGCCGCTGGCGGAACACTTCCAGGAGGTCACGGCGCTCGATCTGGAGAAGCCGACATTCGAGTTCCCACGCATCACGACGGTTGCGGGCGACGCCACCAACCTTCAGTTTCCCGATGAATCCTTCGACTGCGTTTTGTGCGCGGAGGTCCTGGAGCACATTCCGGCGCTGCAGCAGGCTTGCCGCGAGCTCAGCCGCGTCGTCCGGCACGAACTGATTGTCGGCGTTCCGTATCGTCAGGACATCCGCTCCGACCGCACCACCTGCCGTAATTGTGGGAGGACCAATCCGCCGTGGGGGCATGTCAACGCCTTTGATGAGCAGCGGCTCGCGGAACTGTTCCCCGGCCTCGCCATCAAGACCAAGTCATTCGTGGGATCGACCAGGGAAGGGACCAACGCCGTTTCCGCAATGCTGATGGAACTGGCGGGAAATCCCTGGGGGACGTACGTGCAGGACGAGCCCTGCATCTTTTGCGGCGCGGTGCTGGTCGCACCGGAGCAAAGATCGTTACTGTCGAAAGTATATTCCGGTATCGCCGTGCGCTTGGACCGGCTCCGGATGTCCTTCGTCGCGCCGCACGCCAACTGGATCCACATCGTGTTCTCCAAGGATGGGAGTTGAAGTCGGTGAGCGCAGCTGCTTAAGAGACCGCTGAAGAATGTGCCGCCGGCTGAAGCCGGCTCAGAACCTATTTACGCATTGCGTTCGGCACGACTGAAGTCGTGCCTTGTTACAAAGCTGTCGGAGAAATCTCCAGGGACCTGTCGCGCATGAACGTAAGGACGCTAAAGAGATTTGTCCGGCAATGCCAGAGCGGGGCTTATTTCCGGCCGTCGAACTTCCGGGTTGCGCTGGGGCAAGTGGTCGACGTGGAGCGAAATCTCCGCGTGTACTCCGACCGCGAACACTTGCTGGCCGCTGCTAACTGGCTGAAGCGCGCCCAGGACGCCACCAGCGACGGCGGATTCGTCGGGCGTTACTACCTCAGGAGCGGATGGTCCTCGTCCTATCCCGAGACCACCGGCTACATCATTCCCACGCTATTGAAGCTGGCTGACGAATTACACGACGAGGAATTCGTGGCGCGGGCGCAGCGCGCTATCGACTTCCTGCTGTCGGTGCAACTTCCCAGCGGCGCGTTTCCCGGCGCCGAGATTGCTGAGAACTCGACCAACCCGTCGCCGTTCAACACAGCGCAGATCATGCACGGCCTGCAAAGCTGGACGGAGCGAACCCAGGACGACCGTACCCGTGCGGCGCTGCAACGTGCGGGAAACTGGCTGTGCGAAATTCAGGACCCATCGGGCGCCTGGCGCAAGTTCTTCTACCAGGACCTGGTGACCACGTATAGCGCCCATCTCACCTGCTGGCTGGCGGAAGCAGGAGCTTTCCTCGGCGACGATCACATGCTGGAGGCTTCGGCGCGGCATCTGAAATGGGTGTTGCAACACTATGACGACGAGCATGCGTGGTTCGACCTGTGCGGCTTCTCGGAAGAAGACCACGCGGCGCGCAGCGCCGTGACGCACACCATTGCCTACACGGTGTGGGGCGTCCTTCGAACCTCGGAGGTGTTGGGATCCGCCGAAGGCAAGGCTGCCGCGGAGAAGGCAGCTTATGCGGCCCTGCGCCGCCTGGAGCTGTCACGCCGACTGCCCGGCGTGCTGGATTACCGCTGGCGGCCGATGTCGTCCTACGCGTGCCTCACAGGGAACGCGCAGCACGCGCTCATCTGGCTGCACATGTACCAGGAACACGGCGACCCGCGACTGTTGAACGCGGCGCTGAAGGCCATCGACATTGTGAAAGCGGCTCAGGCGATGGATGCCGAAGACCCCGGCGTGAAGGGCGGCATTGCCGGCTCGCAGCCCGTCTGGGGCGAGTACATTCCACACGCCTTTCCCAACTGGGCGGCCAAGTATTTCCTTGACGCGCTGCTGGCGAAGCAAAAGGCCCTGGAGAAGGAAGTTCCGTTTCGCTCGAAGCCGGTTGCGATGGGCGAGCCTGTGCCGACAGCTCTGCCGGAGATAGTCAGCTCAAACGCACCAGCAAAGCCGAAGGTCGCGCTGCTGACCAGCCAGCTCTCGACCAAGGTCATGGAGTTCTCCGGCGCCTGGTCGAATTGGGGGATCCGTCCCGACTTCGTCTTGATCGAGCGCAGGAAAATCCCGGCGTTTTGGAGGCGAGTGCGGACGCGCGTCTCCGAAGGCCGGATGACGCAGATGCCGAATCTTGCGCCGCGCTCTGGCCCGCCGCTGCCGATCGAGAACAACGGAGCGCACGGCGCTGTCTCGGTGCTGGAGTTCTGCAAGCAGGCGGGCATTCCGGCGAGCGAGGTCGACTCGAGCAACTCAGCCGAATCCGTGCGGCTGCTGCAGGAGCACAAGGTCGATCTGCTCGTCTATGCGGGCGCCGGGATTCTGAAGAAGCCGCTGATCGACGCCGCTCCGCTTGGCGTGTTGAATGCTCACATGGGGTTGCTGCCCGCTTATCGCGGCATGAACGTGGCCGAGTGGGCGACGTGGAATCGCGACCCGGTGGGTTGCTCGGTCCACCTTATCGACAGTGGAATCGACACCGGAGACATACTGCTGGTGCGGGAAGCCGACGTTACCAGCGCAAGAAGTGTCAGCGAGGTG
>PLBD01000062.1 GCA_003135315.1 Acidobacteriaceae bacterium
TTAAGCTAATGCTTTCGGCCATTCACCGAGACAGTGTATCGCGATAGTTCCACGGCATCCATTCAGCCGGGTGTGCGGCGAGTTCACCGGCATGCCTCTGCAGCTCGGTCATGTAGTCGAATGAGTTGGCATCACACAGCCGACAGGTGTGGATCAGACTCATGAACAGATCGCCCACCTGGGCGCCGTTCAGGGTCTTGTAGAACAGCGCGTTCTTTCGATGAAGTACAGCACGCTTCAACGCCTGCTCGCAGATGTTGTTATCCAGAGGTGCGCCAGCATGGCGCAGGAAAGCAGTCAGTCCCTTCCAGTGCCGCAACAGATAAGTGATCGCTTTGCCCAGGCCCGAGTTAGGCTCCGTCTTCTTCTCCGCAAGCTGTGCTTCCAGCCACGTATGCAACTGTTCCATCACCGGCCCGCTTTGCTGCTGGTGCAGGCGCAGACGATCTTCGGCGGTGAGTGCCTGCTCACGCGCCGTCGCATCGTTGTAATAGACCGCGCCGAGCGATTCGAGCACATGCCGGCATTCTGTGGGAAAGTTCGGCGCAATCTCTACGAACTGCCTTCTTCCATGCGCCATACAGTTGGCCAGCAGGATCTCAACGCCGGATGCTTTCGGCGTGTTTCGCGAAAGCGCGTCGCACATCTGAATCGGCGGCGGCGATTCTTTGGCGCGCTGCTTCAGGATATCGGTCATGTTCTCGCCCGCGTGCTTTGAGCCCGTGAAGTAAAGCGCGATTTTATGCCTGGCCGCGGTAATGGCGAGGATGTTACTGGTGAACACGCCAGTCCGTTCGTCTGACGGTTCCCGCGCCAGCCGCAGAACCCGCATGCTCGTGTCGTCGTTATGCAGTACCTCACCCTGCGCCGCCTGCCGGATCAGCTCATGGTGTACTGGTTTCATCAACGCCGCGGCTTCCTCGACCACTTCCCACTGAGTGGACGCCGGCAACGGAATGCCCATAAGATCTTCCATCTTTTCCAAACGATGGAAAGGAACACCGCTGCCGTATTTCAGCTGGGCAATCATTGCAGCCGCGGTTTCGTCGTATTTCTCCGGGCCTATGCCCTCCGGTTCCTCCGCCGTGAAGATCTGTCCGCAGGCATTGCAGCGCAGTCTTTCGAGTTCGTACACCGTGGCGGCCAGCGGCGCCTGGCCCACGATCCGTACCAGCGCTTTGGGTTCTTTCTGCGCGTAGACATTGCCGCGACCGCAGTCCGGGCAACGATTCCCGGAGTGCAGGCTCTGATGTGCCACCTTAACTTTTTCAGCGCCGCAATACGCATTTGCACCATTGCGCCCGTGGCCCGCAGGTTTGTTCTCGTTCGTCTCCGCGGGCTCTTCTTCCACGGGTGCGGGACTGTCCTGATCCCCGACAACGGCATTGGTCTTTTCAGTGCTGCGCCGCCGTTCGAGAGATTCAACCAGCGCGTGCAGAGCGGTCTTGAGCTTGTTGCAATCGGCTTCGCTCAAAGGCGCCTGCTGAGCTCCGTCGATCACGCGGTCCAGTTCTTCCACGTTGACATCGATCCGCGGCCTTGAAGTTTTCTTCTTCATGACTGACTCAGTAACTCCCTGAAGTGCGGTGTCAACGAATAGCCGAGCACTTCTTTGATCGAGCGATTGGGGCGTTTGCTGGTCGAGTCCTTGCCACGCCCGGTCGTCAGTCCGAGCAGCTTCCAGTTCGCTGCGCGATAACAGGTGCCGCGAAAGCGGCCAGGTTCGATGAAGGTCTCCGCAAAGTACACAGGATGACCGTAGAGCTGTTCCCAGTCCTTCGACAGTGCGCTCGCGATGCGGCCCAGGATGTGCGATGCAAGATGTGGCACCTGAACCCAGGGCAGTATGAGGAATCTCGTGTTGTAAGCAATGAAGCGAATGTTGCGCCGCCGCGCTTCGGCAGACCAGCCTATGTGGCGATCGCGGCTGCCCAGATGACGCGGCGCTGAACTCCACGCCATGCAGGCGATGGGCCGGCCTTGCGCCCACACCAGATACTTCAGGTGCTCGCCCACCGGCTGCTCGTAGCCCAGGTAGTGATGATGTTCGATAAGACTGTTGAACAGAGACTCATCGGAAGTCCTTCTTACCTGCCGGACTGAGAGGGGACGCAGGTCGGCGAGTGCGACCGCCAGCGGTGTCATATCGATCGGCACCGGCTGCGGTTTTTCTCTTCGTACGAATGGATTCAGCGAAACCTGACGCACAGCGGGGAGTTCGATTTCACCAGCACGATGCAGCATTAACAGAAGACCGCGGCAGACCATGTCGCGTAACGCGCCGTTGGCCTGCTTCCAGTCCCATGCTTCACAGAGTTTTGCCGACAGCCTGCGGCGGCTCAGATGAGGATTCTTCGCGATCAGATGACGGATGAACAGGATGTCTTCGGCGGTAACCGTTCTGCCTCGATATCGCAAATCGACTGGCATTTGCTGACAGTGTGCCAGAACGAAAAGTGGAACGCAAGCCCCGAAGCGTAATTTTTTTAGGCGGTCACGCGGCGCCACACGGGGGCTGCTTCGGTATCCGGATTGCCGGCCGCGAGCAGTAACTGCGCCTGATGGGCTCTCAGTGTTTTTGTAGCCTCGTTGCCGGTCGGCCACCATTTGAAACGGCCTTTGGAAAGGCGCTTCGTGGCAATCCAGAACCCCTGGCCATCGTACGCCAGGATTCGGATTGCTTTGCCGCTGCGGCTGCGGAAGATGAACAGGCAGCCGGAAAACGGATCGGCATCGAGTTTCTCGCGGCAGAGCTGGGCGAGAGAATCGATCCCCTTCCTTCCGTCAATGGCTTCGATCGCAACCAGAATGCGCAGGTGCGGTGTGATCTGGATCAGGACGCCGACTCCAGCAACTCACGGCTCAGCGTTGCCAGATAAGAAGCCGATACGTTCTTCAGCTGGATTCGCAGTTTGCCGCGTCGACCTTCCAGCTCGACAATGCATTCGGGAAGCTGCTGTGGCCGCGGCGCGACCAACTCCACGAATTTCGGAGCGGCCGGTTTCGTTGATGCTTTTGAAGCCGCGGCCATCCGGCGCTTCAGGTGGTTCCACTCTACCCGCAGTTCCGTCGACGTTCGGCTCACGCCTTCCTTCCGGGCCACCTCGGCAGCCGCTGCCCACAGTTCGTCCGGTATCGCGGCCTTCCCCTTGCGGTTCAGCCTCCAGGCTTCGAAACGGGCTTTGGCTTCTTCGAGACTGATGGTCGGAGTTTTGCTTCGCGGCAT
>PLBD01000358.1 GCA_003135315.1 Acidobacteriaceae bacterium
GCGTAAGCCCGCGGTGAAGTGGGAAAACTGATTGAGCCGCGGAGCGGCGGCACGGTTCTCACGCCTACTCTTTAGTCGTGCCGCAAGCTCGTTTATCAAGTTGCTCGAGCCAGCTTCAGCCGGCGGCACGGACCTGCCTCCACTTTTTCATCAGCCTGTTCGGGGCGCGATCTACACCGACGCGCGGTAAGCGCGTGAATTTCAAACTGACTCACTGCCGTCCGCTTCCCTGCGATAGACGACCGCGAAACCCGCGGAGTATAAAAGTAAGTTGCAGTTGCACGTCGCGCCTCGCGCGCGACGACTATCAGCCACGGCGGTCGGGGACCGCGAGAGGTATTCATGTCGACGACGGTACAAGGCCCTAAGGGCCTGGAAGGTATTACCGCAGCGAATTCCGGCATCTGTTACATCGATGGCGACCTGGGCGTGCTCGCCTATCGCGGCATCGACATCCACGAACTGGCCGACCATTCCACCTTCGAGGAAGTCTGCTATCTGCTGTGGTTCGGGCGTCTGCCCAACCGCTCCGAGCTGAACGAGCTGAAACTGAACCTGGCGCGCGAACGCAAGCTGGACGCTTCGATCATCAGCCTGTTGCGGCAAGCCCCCAAGCACGCGCTGCCCATGGATGTGCTGCGCACCATCGTCTCGGCCCTCTCGTACTACGACCCCGAAGAGAAGGTCAACGACCACGAAGCCAACGTGCGCAAGGCGATTCGCATTACCGCGCAGCTGGCCTATGTGGTCGCTGCCTACGACCGCATCCGCAAAGGCAAGCCGCTGCTCGAGCCTGACCGGTCGCTGTCGCACGCGGGAAATTTCCTTTACCTGCTGAACGGCGAGATCCCCAGCGAGACCGCGGAGCGCGCCTTCGACATCGCTCTCATCCTGCACGCGGACCACGAGCTGAACGCTTCCACCTTTGCGGCCCGCGTGGTGGCGGCGACGCTCAGCGACATGCACTCCGCCGTCACTGCGGCGATCGGCGCACTCAAGGGGCCGCTGCACGGAGGCGCCAACGAAGCCGTCTTCCGCATCCTGGAGGCCATCGACGCCTCGGGCGCAGACCCGGTGGACTACATCAAAGGCATGCTGGCGCAAAAGAAGAAGGTTCCCGGCTTCGGCCATCGCGTGTATCACACCGAAGATCCGCGGGCTACGCACCTGCGCAAGATGTCGGAGGATTTGGGCAAATCCAGTGGCGACGTCAGGTGGTTCGAGATATCGCGCACGATCGAAGAGTTCATCGTGGCCGATCGCAAGCTCAACGCCAACGTGGATTTTTATTCGGCCTCCACTTATCACACGCTGGGCATCGACATCGATCTGTTCACGCCGGTGTTCGCCGTGTCGCGCGTCTCCGGCTGGACCGCGCATGTCATCGAGCAACTCAACGACAACCGCCTGATCCGTCCCCGCGCCGACTATCACGGCCCGGCCTACCCCAATCCCTACGTGGCGATGGATAAGCGGTAACGTGATCTTTGAAAGGGCACGCTTGGACGCCCTGCTGAAAGTCGCCTTCGCCGAGTTTTGCAGGGGCGCACCTTTAGAGCCTGCCCTGAGCTTGCCGAAGGCTGCGCCGACTAAGTCCTTTAACTTTGTCATCACGAAGAGGCCTTTAGTGTGTGCGGGAGAACTAAGTTTGATCTCCGCAGGTGGAGTACTACACACGAAGAAAGAACCCTGAAGGGGTGGAAATGCAGTTAGCCCAGGACGGAGCGAAGCGGAGTCCTGGGTAAACTGGGAAAAAGATTGGAGTCCCGTAGGGACGGCACGGTTCTCACGCAGACACTTCAGGCCGGCGAGGGATCTGCTTTCGAGTTTTTCGGCAGCCTGTTTCGGCCGTGCCGTTCAAGCCACACTTGAGATCGAACCAGCCGCGCAGCGGCGACATTTGGTTTAGCCGCGGGCGTGAGCCCGCGGTGAACCGGGAAAAACAACTGAGCCGCGGAGCGGCGGCACAGCTACGATACTGATACCCTGGGGATGATAGGGTTCTCACGCACTCTCCGACGCCGTGCCCCTTCAAATCGCCGTCGCCACAATCCCATAAGGTAGGATGAGAATCGCCACACGCGGGGCGCTTCACGTCATGCACATCCCTGACGGCTATCTCAGTCCATCCACCTGCGCCGTGCTCTACGTGGGAGCAGGCGCGGGATGGTACTCCGCTCTGAAGCGGCTGAAGCGCGTGCTGCTCGGCCGCGTGATTCCGCTCATCTCCGTTTTCGCGGCGTTCTCGTTTGTCGTAATGATGTTCAACCTGCCGCTGCCAGGCGGAACGACTGGACATGCCTTGGGCGTTACGATCGCGGCCATCGTGTTGGGCCCGTCCGGGGCGATCCTCGCGCTCTCGATTGCTATCGCGATTCAGGCGCTTTTCTTCGGCGACGGCGGGATCAGCACGCTCGGCGCCAATTGCTTCAACATGGCCGTCGTAGGTTCGTTAGTCGCCTACGCGAGCTACCGGCTGATGGCCGCTGGCGCTGCCCTTACCTCGCGTCGCCGAGTCGTCGCAGCCGCCATCGCCGGCTATCTCGCAGTCAACGCGGCGGCGTTGCTCGCAGCCGTCGAGTTCGGCATTCAGCCCCTGCTCTTCCATGACGCTAATGGAACGCCGCTGTACGCGCCCTATCGCCTCGGCGTCGCCATCCCTGCCATGATGATTGGCCACCTTACCTTCGCCGGATTGGCTGAGGCCGTCATCTCGGCTGGGCTCGTGGCCTATTTGCAGGTCGCCGACCCGGCGCTGCTTCGCACCACCTCCGGAGTTCCGGACGACAAGGCCGAGGCAATTACGGCCGGGGGCACGGCGGCGCGTTCTCTCCAGACTCTGTGGATCGCTATTGCCGCACTCATGCTGCTAACGCCACTGGGAATCCTGGCAGCCGGAACCGCATGGGGCGAATGGTCGCCCCTGGAGCTGGCACGAGTGCAGCATGTCAATTCGCCGCCGTCTGTGCCTGCCGGCTTGCAACGGCTATCGAATCTCTGGACGGCTCCCTTCCCGGCTTACGCGCCTTCGTTTGTCAGAAGCCGCGGCTTCGGATATCTCTTGTCGGCGATGTTCGGCGTCGGTTTCTTGCTGGCGGTTTCGCTCCTCCTGCGCTTGTTGCTGCAGCGCCATCGACGAGGAGAATACTCATCATGAAGCGCGGATTCCTCGAAGCTACCACTATGGGTTTCGCGCGCGCTCTTACACGGGCCATGCTCTCCGAGCAGATCGCCCGCCAGCGCGGACTGCTGCAATCGCTCGATCCGCGAGTGCGACTGTTTGGGCTGTTCCTGCTCGTGCTGGCGGTCACGCTGTCTCGCAAGATGACCGTCGTTGCTGCGCTGTTTGCCCTCGCGCTCGCAATTGCGCTTCTTTCCCGAGTGCGGATCGCCACTCTGGCCACACGCGTCTGGCTGGTGGTTCTGGCCTTCACCGGAGTGATCGCCTTCCCGGCAATTTTCGTGACGCCGGGCCATCCGGTCGCCGTACTCGGGCCGCTTACGATCACGGAGCAGGGCTTGCGTACCGCCGCGCTGCTGATCCTGCGAGTCGAAGCGGCTGTCACCTTCACCACATTACTGGTCCTGTGTACGCAGTGGACGCATGTGCTGAAGGCGTTGCGCGCGCTCCGTCTGCCGAAGGAAGCCATCACCATGCTGGCCATGACCCATCGCTACGTCTTTCTCCTGGTGGAGACAGCCAGCCAGATGTTCGAATCGCGCCGCAGCAGGACCGTCGGCCTGCTGAAACCGGCAGAACAACGGCACATGGCAGCGCGCACCGCGGGCGTGCTGTTGAGCAAAAGCGTCAGCCTGAGTAACGAAGTCTACCTGGCGATGCAATCGCGAGGATTTCGCGGCGATGTCCAGGTCCTCTCCGACTTCCGTCTGACAATGTGGGACTATTGCGGACTACTGCTGTTCCTGTTGGCCGGGGCCATCGCCGTCTGGATGGGAAGATAGCGCCATGCCGCCTCTCTTTGAGCTGCGAGACGTCTGCTTCAACTACGACGATATTCCCGCGCTCCGCGGACTTTCGCTCGCCATAGCCCAAGGCGAGCGCGTCGCATTGGTCGGCGCGAACGGCTCGGGCAAGTCCACGCTGCTGCGCCTTCTGGATGCTCTGTGCTTTGCATCGCAAGGCTCGGTCAACTTTGATGGTCATCCCTTGACTGCGGAATACCTCGCGGACGATCAGTTTGCGTTTGCCTTTCGCCGGCGGGTTGCGCTGGTCTTTCAGAACCCGGATGTCCAGCTCTTCAATCCCACCGTTTTCGACGAAGTTGCGTTTGCGCCGTTGCAGTTGCAATGGCCGAAGGAACAAGTGCTGGCCAGGGTTTCCGCAACCCTGGAGCTGATGGGCATCGCTCATCTTCGCGACCGCCCGCCCTATCGCCTCTCCGGCGGCGAGAAGAAGCGCGTAGCGCTGGCTTCGGTCCTTGTGATCGACCCTGACGTCCTTCTGCTGGACGAGCCCACCGCAACCCTCGATCCCCGCAGTCAGAGCCACGTCATCGATCTGATACAGGAGTGGAAAGGTTCGTCAAAGACGGTGATCACCGCGACCCACCAGTTAGAGATCGTGGAAGACATCGCCGATCGCGTTCTTGTGCTGGAAGCCGGAACAGTTGCCGCCAGCGGCACGCCGGCGGAGATCCTGGCGAATCACGACTTGCTGCTGCGCGCGAACCTCGTCCACGCCCATCGGCATTCCCACGGCGGCGTTGTTCACTCGCACCCGCACATTCATTCCCATTCCAAGCACGAGCATTAACTGTGGGACGCCTTCAATTCGCGCTACCCCCCGGCGCCCGTTTCTGCGGAAATTGCCTGCAATCCATCTGAAGGCACGTCGACCGGCGCGGCCGGATATTTCGCCTCGGGATAAATCTTGGCCAACAGCAGAATGCCCGCAATCGTCACCAGCAGATCGAAGACGCTCGCCTCTGGCCCCACGCTGCCGCCGCTAAGCCATTTCGAACCCGCCAGCGACGCGTTCAACATGTGACCAGTTGCGTGAATGCCGCTGTTCGGCGTGGAGTAGAGGAAGCTCTCACCCCAGTCGAAGGCCATGTGCCAGCCAATGGCGAACCAGAGATTTCCGGTGCGCCGCAGCGCGAGGCAGAGGAACAACGCAATCAGCACGATTTCGACCGCCCCAATCCAGTTCTCCCCAGGGTTGTTAAGATGAAGCCCCGCAAAGACGATGCACGTGATGGCCGCAGCCGGCCAGAATCCCAGTCCCGTGGTCAAGGTGAACTGCATATAGCCCCGGAAGGCAGACTCCTCAAACAGTCCGACCATAAGGAAGCCTACCGCCCACAGGAACCCGAACTTCACAACGTCGATCGGCGAGAGCGCAAGCCTTCCGGCCGAATACGCGCCTGTTGCTGCCATCATCGCAATGATGAGCGACAACATGGCAAATCCCCACAGCGCTCCCGTCCAGAACTGCTTGCCGAGCGCCTTACGCGCAGGAAGGCCGTAGTCGGCGAGACTCCGGCGCTCAAACCTGCCCATAATGGCGGTTGCGATCAGCACGATGCCGAAGGTAAAAGTCTCACCAATGATGACGTTCTTAGCCGAAAAATCTGTACTGGCGCCATGCACGATCGCTTTTTGGAGAAGAAAGGCGGCGCCGGATAACATCGTCACCAGCACGAGAAAAACCAGCAGCCGCCAGCCCGCGCGGACGCCCTGCGGCCCGGCAAACATCGTCCCAAGCTGGTTCTGCGGGGGAGTGGCAGGTGCTAGGTTTGGTTCAGGCATATAACTCCCGGCAAGTTTGGGATGGACGCGCAACACAACCGTTTCGAAGCAATGCCCACTGAGGTTGCTCCTGAGAAAACCCTCCGCCGACCGCCTGGGCAACCGTCAACTGTATCGCAGCCACCGCCTCGCAGACCGACTTGTCGATCACGACGTCAAATCCGCAAACTGCCGCTCCAGTACGTCGCGCACGAATTCCATTGTGCCTGGCGCGATTTCATAGGATAATTTTAGACCTCTTTACTCCCAACAATTCTGTACGCTGTCCGGTCTATCGAAGGACCTGGACTGCAAAGGACGATTCCATTTCGATGAAAAAGATCTACGGGTTTTCCCTTCTCTGCTTCGTGGCGTGGTTTAGCTGCCTGCTGACAGCGCAAGTAGCTGTTCCGATATATCAGTACGACAACAGCCACTCCGGCACAAACACGAATGAAGTGACTCTCACTCCATCGAATGTTAACGTCTCGCAATTTGGCCGCGTGGGCATCTTTACCGTACAAGGCTACGTGTACGCACAGCCCTTGTATTTGCCCAACCTGACCATCGGCGGCACTTCCCACAATGTGCTGTTCGTGGCCACCGAGCACGATCAGCTCTATGCTTTCGACGTCAACAGCGGGCAACAGCTCTGGCATACCAATTTCCTGGCCGGCTCGAGTCCGCGCCTGGTGATCAGTACGGTCTCCAGCAGCGACGTCAGTTGCGGCGACCTCGTTCCCGAGATCGGGATCACTGGTACCCCGGTGATCGACACCACTACCAATACTCTCTACGTGGTGGCGGAAACGAAGCAGTATAACCCGGTGAACAATGCCAAGAGCTTCGTTCACACGCTGCATGCCGTGGACATAACGACCGGCCTCGACAAGGCCTCTCCCCACAACATTGTTGCGGTGGCACGGGGAATCGGGAGCGGCTCCATCGGCGGCGTCATCGCTTTCAATGGACTGCTGGCAAACCAGCGTCCCAGTCTGCTCCTCGCCAACGGTCAGGTCATCGTGTCCTGGTCATCGCACTGTGATATTGGCACCTACCACGGCTGGGTCATGTCCTTCAATGAAACCACTCTGGCTCCCAGCGGTGTGCTCATCGATACGCCGAATGGCTACGAGGGCGGCTTCTGGGGCGGCGGCGCCGGGCCCACGGTCGATGAGGCCGGTTCAATCTATTCGGCGACGGGCAATGGATATTTTGACGTCAACAACGGCGGCATTGATTACGGCGACAGCGTTCTGCGGATGACCTGGTCGGGTTCCGGTCTCGCAATCGCCGATTATTTCACGCCTTGGGACCAGAAGACACTGGATGACAACGACGCCGATGTCAACTCCGGCGGCGTTCTTCTGCTGCCCGACCAGTCCGGCCCCTACCCTCATCTGTTGGTGCAGGTCGGCAAAGAAGGCACCATCGATCTGATCAATCGCGATAACATGGGCCACTTCCATCCCGGCAATGACTCCCAGATCGTGCAGACGCTGCAATACGCCATTGGTGGAGTGTGGGGCGCCCCTGCGTTCTGGAACAACAACGGCTATTTCGGCGGCTCCTACGACCATCTCAAGGTCTTCCCCTTCAACCCGCAGAAGGGGCTCTTTGCCACCAGTCCAACGTCTGAGTCGCCGGAGGAATTCGGCTTTCCCGGACCGACGCCGGTGGTCTCATCTAACGGCACCTCGAATGGAGTTGTATGGATCATCGAGACCGACAATTACGGCGGAGGTGGGAACGCCATTCTTCATGCCTATAACGCCGGCAACCTGTCCTCGGAGCTTTACAACTCCCAGCAGAATTCCGGACGCGACCAGGCGGGAGCGGCAGTCAAGTTTGCTGTTCCCACCGTAGCTGACGGGCATGTTTTTGTCGGCACGGTTGGCCAGGTAGACATGTACGGGCTGCTGAACTAATCCCTTATCCTCGCCCGCGCCCGCTGCGGGCGAGGATTCTTCTCTACAGCGCGGTCCTCGCCTGTATCTATCGGAATTGCGGCAGCACCGCCTCGCCGAATAGCTTAGCCTGCTCCTCGCGATCGTCGCCCCAGATCTCCAGCATGATGTTGGTACAGCCGGCTTGCCGGTATTCCGCAATGCGCTCGCAGCATTCGTCGGGCGTCCCGGCAATGGCGCAGGTCTTGCGCAGCACATCGTCGGTCACCGCCTGGGACGCGGCTTTGCGGCCGCCCTTCTCCATCGCCTCGGCGATGGGAGCGATCTCCTCGAAGGTCAATCCGGCCTTTTGCAGGAGCACGTCGGCCGAGCCTCGGATGTTCTGCACCTTGTTGGCGAGATACATCGCCGCCATCTCGCGGGCGCCTTCCCTGCCCTTCTTCGAATCC
>PLBD01000505.1 GCA_003135315.1 Acidobacteriaceae bacterium
CTCGGCGACCACATCGGCGTCAGCGGCTATTTGTTTCGCACGCGCACGGGCGAGCTGACGGTTCATGTGGAAGAGATCACCTTTCTCAGTAAAGATCTTCTTCCGTTGCCCGAGAAATTCCACGGCCTCACCGACGTCGAGTTGCGCTACCGGCAGCGCTATGTCGATCTGGTGGTCAACCCCGAGGTGCGGGAAGTTTTTCTGAAGCGCAGCAAGCTGGTGCAGTCGCTGCGGCGGACGATGGAGGCGCACGGGTTTGTCGAAGTCGAAACGCCCATGATGCAGCCGATTGCGGGCGGAGCGGTGGCGCGGCCGTTTGTAACGCACCACAACACGCTCGACATGGATCTGTNNATCAGGCCTATACGGATTACCAGGGGATCATGGATCTCACGCAGGAGTTGATCACGCAGGCGGCGAAGGATGTGACAACGGACAAGGATCATCCGGATGGTGCCACGAAAACCAAGTGGGGCGATCAGGAGATTGACTGGGCGAATTGGCAGCGCTTCACCATGCGCGAGGCCATCATTCACTACTGGCCCGATGCTGCGGGCGCGAAGCCTGCGATGTCAGACTTTTCGGATCTGACTACGTTCGTTCACAAACTTGAAAACGCTCATCAGTTCGCCACCGAGGCGCGCGAACAAATTCTGCTAGGCCCGGGTGATTCTCGCGCGGAACCCCGCAAGGTCAAACACATCTTCGGAGAGGTCTTGGCGGAGATGAAGAAGAATCCGAATCTTGGTAAAGGTATCGCTAGTTTGTTTGAGGCGGTTGCGGAAGAACATCTCACACAGCCGACGATCATTTACGAGTTCCCTACGGCGGTGTCGCCGCTGTCGAAGCAGAAGCCGGATGAGCCGGAGTGGACCGAGCGTTTCGAAATCTATGCGGGGCAGATGGAGATATCGAATGGGTTCAGCGAGCTGAACGATCCGGAGGATCAGCGGCGGCGCTTTGAGGGCCAATTGAAAGAACGCGAGCGCGGGGACGAAGAAGCCCACCAGATGGATGAAGATTACATCCGCGCGCTGTCCTATGGGATGCCGCCGGCCGGCGGCGTGGGCGTGGGCGTGGACCGCTTGTGTATGCTGCTGACCGATTCACACACCATCCGCGACGTAATTCTGTTTCCGTTGCTGAGGCCGGAAAGAAGCTTGAACACAGAGGGCACAGGGGACACAGAGGAAGGGACCTAAAGGCTGGCCCGAAAGTTCCTGAACATTCGTCCTAATGTTCCAGTCGGAACATTTGTACCGGCAATATTGTATGTATCTCACTGTACATATAATGCTCCTAAATGAAACGAGTGGCGAGGGTTAGCTACATAGAAGCTCCTAGGGGATGGCGGCTCGCTCACATTTTCTTCCTAATCTCCTTCATTGATTAGGGAACCCTTAGCAGCCGTGGTGAGATTCGAATCTCGGCTCTCAGCGCCTGAAGGCGCATTCATAACGAGGCACTTACGGCATGCCTGAAGGCATGCCCTGATACGAATCTCAATCGCGCAATGGACTGCTAAAATCGACTTACTCATGAGCACTTTGACTGCGACCGGCGTTCCTGCTTCCCGGCGTTCGACCGGACTGCGCATATTCCTGTGGCTGCTGTTGATCGTGATTCTCTTCGCATTGGGCGTGGCCGCTTACGCCTACTTTGTGGCGCACTCTGCCCTGCCTCAGCTTGACGGAAGCATTAAGGTGAAGGGCCTTTCGGCGGCAGTGAAAGTAACGCGGGACGGCCACGGCGTCCCGGCGATCGAGGCTGCGACTCTGGAAGACTTATTCTTCGCGCAAGGCTACGTCACGGCGCAGGACCGCTTGTGGCAGATGGACGCCTACCGGCGCAACGCCGAGGGCACGCTCGCTGAGATCATGGGGCCCTCGCTCGTGGAGCACGACAAGGCGCAGCGCGTGATGGAGTTCAAGAATTCCGCGCAACGCATCTATGACCACCTGCTGCCGGCCGACCGTGACCGGGTAGATAACTACGCGCGCGGAGTGAACCTGTTCATCGAGCAGCATCAGGACTCTCTGCCTGCGGAATTCCGGCTGCTGCACTATCGTCCGCAGCCATGGACCGGCGTGGACTCGGTGAGCGTGGGGCTGATGATCGTTGAGATGCTGGACACGCACTGGCCCAACAAGCTGGCACGCGAGCGCGTCTCCGCCGACCTGAACAATCCGGGCCTCGAGTCCGATCTCTATCCCGTGGGTTCGTTGCGCGATCACCCGCCCACCGGCGTCGTCGGCGACCTGAGCCAGCCGCATCCTGAACTGGCGCCGCCCAACTCGGACGATGACGACGATGATGAGCCTTCTTCGACACAGGCAGCGCCGCATCAGTACCCAGCGCCGATTCAGCCTTCCGACGTCGGCCCGCGCGCGTTGCTCGCCCTCATGGGCCTGCCCGCTTGCGATGGCTGCGTCGCAGGCTCCAACAACTGGGTAATTGCCGGCAGCCACACCGCCAGCGGCAAGCCGATGCTCTCGAACGATATGCACCTGGCCCTGAGCGCGCCTGATATCTGGTATATGGCCGACCTGCGCGCGCCGGGTTTCCATGCAGCCGGAGTTACGTTGCCGG
>PLBD01000595.1 GCA_003135315.1 Acidobacteriaceae bacterium
CGTCGCCGCCATTGTTGCCGGTGGTGTAGGTGGTGGGATAGGTGTACGCCGTGCTTCCCAGCTTCCAGCCAACGGTCACCGTTGCGCTTCCGGTGGTGTGACGCGCGCGGGCGAAGCACTTGATGCCGGTTCCAACGGAGAACGTTCCGGCGGGCAAGGTAACGCTGTAGAGAGCAGCGGTTGAGCCGGTGCCGGTGATAGCCGACGTCGGGCCCTGAATGGCTCCCGCGACCAGGTGCGTGGCCGGAACGGTGCCGCCGAGTTGCGAATACTGCACCTGAGCGCAGGTGGGGGCCGCGCCGTTGGTGCTCGTTATCTCATATTGGCCGGAGGGACACGAGCCGGAGTTCGGCCAATTCGAACTGGTGGGAATCGCCGGCTTGTTGGCGAGATCGTTGTAGCTGCCGGAAGTGGCGACGGTCGCGGGCGCGTTGCCGTTGATCTTCGTCACAGTGGGATTGGGATAGCTGCCGCTGAGATCGCCGCCAGCCGCGCCGTTCGCACCGCCAGAGCAGCCGTTGCAGGTAGTGACGTTGAGCGTGCCGACGGTCGCGGTAGTGGAGTTGACGTCGGCGGCGTAGACCTCGGGCCAGCGGGCGTTGGGATCGCCAATCCAGCGGACGCTGGTGTCGCCCGAGGCCCAGATGGGAATGAAGGTCCAGGTGGTGGTGTCGTAGCCGGGATTGGTCCAGCGCCAACCCATGCGGGCCTGATATTCCGGCGTCTGGCCGAACTGGGTGCGATTGAAGGTGCCGAACTTGAGGCCACCAGTGAAGTACTTGGTGTTGTCGCCGTTGCCGATGGCTGCGATGTCGGTGGAACTGTCGCTACCAGCGCCCAGCATCTCCGTGGGCGTGCCGTTGGGATCGCCTTGCATGAAGGTGTTGGGCTGGAAAGTGAACGCCTGGTTGCCGAAGACGATGCCGTTGCTGAGGTAGAAGACGGGCTGCTTGAGCGCAGTGGCGACGTTGGCGATGATCTGGCCGCGTACGGTGTCGTTCAGGATGTTGGTGTAGCCGTTGAGGTAGAAGTTTTCCTGCTGGTACTGAATTGCGCCCGGGCCGGTGTTCTTCACGAAGTTCTGCTGGGTGGTGCCGAAGGCATAACCACCGTCAAGCTTGATAGAGGCTAGCACCGTACTGTTGGTGGTGGTGGCGAGGATGACGGGATCCTGCGCCGGAGGATTGCAGATGGTGCTTTCGGCTTCGGCCTTCAGGCCATGAATGGTGAGCGTGCCGGCTGAGTTGAAATTGGCGGCGATGAGCGAGGTCTGGTTGCAGTCGCCGCTGATGCCGTTGAGCACGGCGATGCCGGAGAGGTTAGTGAAAGCCACGCCGGAGCCGTTCACGGCGCGATTGCTGGTGATGTTGGCGATGTCTGACGGTGTGGCAGCATAGCCGATGTTTTCGAAATTGTGGTTGTAGCAGGCGGAAAGCTCGATGTCGTGGACGCTGGCGACTTCGCCCATGTTCTCGACTTTGAGGCAATCGCCCGCGGTCTGATTCGTGCCGTTGCCGACAAGGCGCAGGAAGGCGATCTCGCCCCAATGCCACCACTGCGGGTTTGAAGTGCCCGTGCCGACAGTGGATGTGGCGATGAGGTCGGCGTTGAGGCCGTTGGCAGGCTGAACCATGGTGCCGTGGTTGGTTGACGTGCTAGCGCCCAGCAAACGCGCGCCTGGCTGCACGATGATGCCGGCGGTCACGTTGTTATTGCCGTTGTTGAAGGTGACGGTCGCGTTGAGGGTATAGGTAGTGGGCGCAAGTCTGACAATGACGGAGTCGGGAATATTGAAGCCGGGACCGGTGTAGGGCGCCGTGCGATCGTCAATGACCGCGCCGAGCACGCTGCCATTGTTGTAGGCGGCGTTGATGGCGGCCTGGATGCTGGAATACTTGCTGACGAAGTATTCGTGGCCGGGAATGTCGCGGGCGGAAAGATCGCCGGCGAAGGTTGCGTTCCCGGTGGAGGGGTCTGACATTGTGGTAAAGATGGAGTAGTTGCCGGTGCCGTTATAGGCCCGTTCATTACTGGAGGCGACGGGTCCCACATTGGAGTACACGTAGACATCGCCGGTAGACCAGGCGGAGCGATTGCCACTGCTAGCGGCGGGAACCGCGCCGGCACGAATGGCAAGCGCGGCGACGCTAGTAGAGTCGGCGATGTTGTCCCTGGCAACCAGATTGGCGGCGGTGGACGCGGCGAAGCGGAAGCAGGCCTTGTCGTAATTGTTAGCGGGCAAGCCAGCCACGGCGAACGGATTGGTGCAGTAATTGCCGCTGAGGTAGGCGGGAGTTACGAAATCGGCGGCATAGTTGCCGGGCGAATCCCACTGATTGCCGCGGACGGTGAGACCTGCGCCAGCATTGAACACCTGCAATGACGCGGTACAATTCCCGCCGCAGGTGAGCTGGCCACCATAAAATTTGTTGGAACTTATGTCGAGCCCGGCGATACCGGTGTTGTTCAGCAGGATGTCGGCGTCGCGAGCGAGGCCGAAGGTGTTGCCGGAGATGATGGAGCGCACCAGCGGAGTGGTGACATAGATGTGGTTCTGCGTGGGGTTCCAGTAATTCGATGAGGCCGAGGTGGCGAAATTGTTGCCGCTGATGTTGAGCCGGTAGGTACTGAAGTTTTCGTAGCTGGCAACAAACACGCTGAATTGTTTGGAGTAGAGAATGTTGTTGTGATGGATCTGCACCCCGCTGGCGCCATCGACCTGAATGGCCGCGTATTTATTGGCGTAGAACTGATTGTCGGCGATGAGGATGGAGTGTGAGGGATTGTTGCCGTAGTCTTCGCCGTCACCTCGGACGATGACGCCATTGAAGGTACCGGCATCGAAGGTATTGCCGATGACACTTCCAATGTTGCCCTGAATGTAAATCGCGATGCCGCACTCGAACCAGTTGTTCTTGATCTCGAAGCCCGAATAAGTCAGCGGGTTGATGCAAACCTGGCTGCCATTCTCCGGCGTGCCCCAGAGGATCCCTTCAACGTCGAGGTTCTGCGTGCCGGCATCCTGCGTGCAGGTATTGCTTCCCGCGCTGGCGTTGGAGCCCGGGCACAACACATTCATACTGTTGGCAGGGTTGAAGAGCAGCACCTGGGTAGCGGCCTGACCAGCGCCGATGAGGTTGTCGTTGTTGCGGGTGTAGGCGGTGCCGGTGAGGAAGTATGTCCCACGCGGTAGGAGTACGGTGCGGCCCGGCTGGGGCGAGTAGATACGGTTGGGGGTCGCGGTGCTGGTGCAATTCATGGCGGCGCACCAGGCGGCGGTGTTGTCGGTGCCATACCAGAGCGATCCGTTGGAGACGGTAGCGGACGCGGACGCGGCCAGAGTGACTTGGGTAGGCGACTGATAGCTGACGATGGTGGTGTTGAGATAGGCGCCCGCAGCTCCTGCGCCCTGGAAGAATGCTCCTTTGTTCACATCGCCAGCCGTGAAGGCTGAGCCGGTGCAGGTAACCGTGGTCTGTCCGGCGGTGATGTTGCACGCGGTGAGAAGAAGACCATCGCCCTTGAGGCCGTAGTTGCGAAGGTCCATGACGGGAAAGTTGGCGGTGCTGAGGTCCTGCGCGGTGGCGACGGTGGCATTGAGCCCCAGATTGTTAAGAGCAGCCATGGCGACGCCGCCGACGCTCCATTGAAACTCCCCTGAGGCAGGAACTCCGTAAAGCAGGCTGTCGGTGGCGCTGAGCGACTCGTAGACAGAGACGCCAGTGTCGCCGGATGCGACAGAGCCATACTTTTCGTTCTTTACCACAATGTGGGGGCCGCTGTTGGCTATCCCACGCTGTAAGGGTTGGGTGCGATTGTCGTCGGCTTCCACGCCGTCAAGGAGGATGCCGCGGGAGCCGCTGTCGAGCTGGACGATGTTGGAGGCTGGACCGGAGGCAGCGCCGCCATCGAAGGAGACGATGCCGGAGGCGAGGACATCAAGGCTGCCGATGAACGACAGGCATGGGCCATAGGATTGATTGCAATTGAGGCCGTCGATCTCCAGCAACGAAGAGTCTTCCACTGCCATGCCGCCAAGATCGGGTTGCGGGGGAGAGCTTAAGGCCCCGCCGGACCACTGCACGTCCTTGATGGAACTGCCGGTCACGTACTTCAGGTGAACGCCGTGCGTGGGATAGCTGGGGACGGCGGATTCGTGCGGCTTAGCGGCGAGGAGCGAAATCTGCGCGGCCGGCTGAGTGGAAGTGCCTTCGACGAAAATGTTGTCCCAATCGCCAGAGTTATTACCGTAGTTCGACCCGGAAATATTGGGGGAATCGATGTTCTCAAAGCTGATGTAGAACTCGGCGAGGCCGAGGCCGTAGAGATTGGCGTTGCCCACGTTGATCCAGAGGACGCCGCCATCGCGGGTGACGCAGCCGACGCTCTGGCAGAACGAAGACGGGCGGGTGGACGCGCTGGCTCCCACCTGCTGGGTGTAGTAGGCGTAAGCGCCGGGATTGTTGGCGGTGGGCAGAATCATCTTGGGCTCGAGGTAGGTGTGGCTGGCGAGCCAGTCGCCGCCCTCATTGGCGTCGAGGTGCATGCCGTAGAGTTTGTTGTCATACGCTGTGGGACCATCGAGCACATTGCCGCCGGAGACGATGTGCCAGCCGTCGCCAGCATTACCGTTGGCCTGCGACATGCCGGAGATGTGGCCGTCGGCACCCCAGACTACGCCGTCGCCACCGCTGGTGTCGGAGACGGTGTTGTACATGTCGCCCTGCGCGCCAATGGCGAGAATGTTTGCTCCGGTGAAGGCGCGGGCGTGGACACCGTGGATCTTCACGGAATAGACAGCGGGGGCGAAGATGCCGAAGGTGCCGAGGCTGTTGCCGTCCAGGGCGCAGTTGAGGACTCGGGTGCCGTCGGCGGTGTGGTAATTGCCGTTGTTGACTTCGGCATCGGCGAAGTTAGCGATGAGAGGGGCCGCGGCGCCGGAGGTCAGCGTGGTGGGGGAAGTCTGGAGGAATGTGGCCGCGGGACAGGCGATGACGACGTTGGGGGCGCTGACATTGATGCCAGGATTGCCGTTGAAGGTCCAGTTGCCTGCGCCGAACAGCAGCGTGACCGGCTTGTTGATGGCGATGGTGGCGTTGCACGTCTGTCCCGGGCTGAAGCCGCGCGCGTCAACCGTTCCGCCGGCAGCGGGCAGCGAGCCGATGGCGGCGTTGATTTTGGCGCAGGGATCGGTTTGGGGATAGTTGGCGGGATTGGGCACGCCGTTGGTGGTCTGCACGGTAAGGGCGGTGAAGTTGCCGGTGTTGGGCGTGACGTTGCCGATGGGCGGAGGCGAAGAGAGATTTCCGCTGCCACCGCCGCCGCTCGCATCGACGTAGGCCTTGTTGGCGGCGTCCGTGGGATTCTGCGGCGTGGGGACCGATGGAGAACTGGTGAAGGTCTTCACGCCGGCGGCCGTTTGCGCGTCGGTGAGGTCCATGTAGTGGGCATCGGCCCAGGCGCGAGTAAGGAACTGCGCCGCCTGACTGGCGGGAACGAGAGTGCTGCGAATGGCGCCGATGGTGGTGTTGGCGAGGTTGGGGACGGTCCAATACTCGGAGGCGGTCGTGCCATCGTCAAGTTTGTAGGTGACCCGGTAATAGCTGCCGGCGGGAGTTGCTCCGGCGTTAGGCGCAAGGCTGGCGTTGAACTGTCCGCCTGATCCCAGGGTGACGGTGAGATTACCGGCGGCGACCGGCTGTCCCGCGGCCGTGGTGAAGGCCGACCAGAGAATGATGACGTTGCCTTGCGCGGGAGTGCCATCGGCGCGATAGACGGTGTCGGAGATCTGACACAATGTCAGACCGCCCTGGGCAAACGCGAGGCGCGGAAGCAGGACGGCGAAGGCGAGCGAAATCAGGACAGAAAAAAACCGCCCTGGAAGGCGGCGAGTGTTCGGCATGGCGAATGCCTCTCTGTTACCGGGGAACCCGGCGCGTAAGCTGAAGTGTTGTCCCACATTGTGGGAGTACCGTTCGTTTCAATTCGATGCAGTTCGAGGCGAACCGCAGATCCGTCANNGCGCGGACGCTCCGCTCAGGATGACACGGAGTAAGTGCGAATAAACTCTTCGACGCTATCGACGTAGACATCGGCAAAGTCGACGACGTGGCGGCGGAACTGAATCAGCTGCAGGGCGGCTTCCGGGGAAAAACCGAGGGCACGAAGGACCGCCAGCGCCATCATGGGCGCGCGATGAACGCCGGCGGCGCAGTGAATGAAGAGGCGGGATTCGGGATCGTCGAGGGCGGCGAGAGCGAACTCCACGCCGCGCTGGAAAAGTTCCGGCGGCTTAGGACGAAAGTCGTCGTCGGTCGGGTTCCAGAGCACCTGGACGCCGTAAGGCTCGGCCAGGCGAGTGTCGTCGAACTCGATCTGCATGTCGATGATGTGGGTGACACCGGCGCGAACCACCTCGATCATTCTCTCGTCATTCCAGATGCCGCCGCCAACGGCGATGCGGTCGGTCACCCACGTCATGTCCATGCGATGGTAGCTCCCCTGTCGCGCACCCAGAAAGACATTCTACAGACTGGAGGCCGCCAGGTCGGGCTCGGGCGCGTCGCAGGGGGGCGCGACACCGATGCTGCGGAAGAAAGAGTCAATCGGACTGGGTGGGCCGTCATCGGCGTCGGCTTCGGCGGGCGCAGACGCGGCAGCGGAAGGGTTGTCGTCGCTGGTAGGCAGCGAATAGACGCCGGCGAAGTCGAACAGGGTCTTGGCGGCGTTGTAGTTGCCCGCGAGCGCCAGCTTGATGATGGCGTCGTTGATGTTCAGGACCGAGGCCCAGATGGCACGCTTGACGCGCTCAACAATTCTCTGCCGCGACTTAAGCGAAGTGAAGGCGGTGGAAAAGCGGGAGCGATTGGCGGCGGACTGAGACGAGGTTTTTGACGGCGCGTGACCGGAGGCGGCCTTGACGGCGCCCTTCTGCGCAGCCAGGAGTTTCTTGTAGGCAGGGCTGTTGGGTCCGGGCATGGGCGCCTGCTTCTTGCCGGGCGCAGCGGAATTCTTGATGAATGACATGAGATTGTTCCTTGTGGTGAAGCAGTTGTCAGTGGCCAGTGGCTAGTGGCNNGCCAGTGGCCACTAGCCAGTGAGGACGATCTGGGGCGAAGCGTTGACAAGTCCATTCCTCAGACCCTAAGGCGCGCCGGGGATGCACGCCGAACCAGACGGTTAATCGGACAGTGCAGGGAACGCGCCTCGGGAATGGAGAAAACCAGTGGTCAGTGGCCAGTGGTNNGAAGAGAACGGCCTCGGGAGCAGCGGCGGATGCGAGTTGTTGCGGACAAGGCCGCAAACGACAAAACCCAGCGCTTGGCTGGGTTTCCGGAACGATCCCGCTAGGACACCGTTCCTCAATTTCAACTCTAATTACACTATAGCACATTTAGATGGGTCTTGTTCACCGTTTTGGCACTTTTTATTCAGCTTAATATCAACACTTTAAGGGATATTGTTGCGTTTTGCAGTATTGACATGTAAAAACTACACCAAAAATT
>PLBD01000136.1:0-2231 GCA_003135315.1 Acidobacteriaceae bacterium
GGATCGGCAGAAACTCCAGCAGCAGCAGGACAAGGAACATCAGCAGCTGGCCAAACAGCAGGCGAATGAGGCGAAAACGCAGCAGGTGGAGCAGCGGCACCAGCAACAGACTCAGCAAATGCAGCAAGGACACACGCAGCAGATGCAGCAGATGCNNGCAGCAGATGCAGCAGAGACAGCAGCCGGCTGGTGGTGGCGGCGGATCGCACTCCGGCGGCGGCGGGCACCATTGAGGCAGATGGATTTGACGTTACCGCCATCGACCTGGCCTCCGGAGAGTGTTTTGCGACACCATCCCGAAGCCTTGCGAAGATGAGCGACATCATGAAGGCGCATAACACGTTTCGAGATGCCGCGAAGGACGGTGCGCTCAAGGTGATTCTCACAAATGGCGCGCCGAGATGAAGAATATCCGCACGCAATGAGCAATAAGAGCCAGCTTTGCTATCAGAGAGCTGCCATATTGAGTTGTGAGGTTGGGTAACAGAGTCCGCCAGCGACGGCTTACACGACACTCGCAACAGCCCCGATCCTAGACGATCATCGNNAGACCGCATCCACACGATTGAGAAACAGGAGATTATTGCATGGCTTACGAAAGTACTAATCCGTACAACGGCAAGACAGTCAAGAAGTTCGATGAGCTAACCGACGCACAGCTGGAAACCAAGATCGCCGCTGCCGCGAAGACTTATGAAACCTGGAAGAGAACGCCCTATGCGGAGCGTGCAGCGATTGTGGCGAAAGCAGCCGAACTGATGCACGCTCATGTTGACAAGTTCGCGCATCTCGCGTCGCTGGAGATGGGCAAGCTGATCAATGAAGCCCGTGGCGAAGTCAATTTCAGCGCCAACATTCTGGCCTATTACGCGAAGAACGGCGAGCGTTTCCTGGCGCCGACAAAGCTTCATCCGACGGTTGGAACAGCCCACATGGAGAGCAGCCCCATCGGCGTGATTTTTTGCGTCGAGCCGTGGAACTTTCCTTTCTATCAGCTGGCGCGAGTCGCCGGTCCGCACATGATGGCGGGCAACGTGGTGATGGTGAAGCACGCAGGCTGCGTGCCGCAGTGTGCGATGGCCTTTGAGCAGCTCTGGATCGATGCAGGCGCGCCGGTTGGACTGTACACAAATCTGCTGATCTCGCACCAGCAGTCGGACAAAGTGATCGACGATACGCGAATCAAAGGCGTAGCGCTGACCGGCAGTGTGGCGGCGGGCAGGAGCATCGCGGCCAGAGCAGGAAAGAACCTCAAGGTCTCGTCGATGGAGCTTGGGGGAAGCGACGCATTCATCGTGCTGGAGGATGCCGACCTGGAGAAGACAATCCCATGGGCCGTCTGGGGCCGAATGTTCAATGCGGGACAAACTTGCTGCGCGGCCAAGCGCTTTATCGTAGTGGATGAGATCGCGGACAAATTTCTAGAGAAGTTCAAGACGGCTCTTAGCGCCTTAAAACCAGGCGACCCGATGGACGAGAAAACGACGCATGGTCCCTTGTCCACAGAGTCCGCCCTCGTAGATCTTCTAAAGCAAGTCGATGGAGCAGTCGCCCACGGCGCCAAGGTGGTGATGGGGGGCAAACGTATCGATCGGCCTGGCTCATTCATGCAGACGACGATCCTGGCGGACGTGAAGCCCGACAATCCAGCCTTCCGCGACGAGTTCTTCGGGCCGGTTGCGATGTTCTTCCGCGTGAAGGACGAGGATGAAGCGATCGCGCTGGCTAACGATTCCGACTTCGGATTGGGCGGCTCTGTTTTCACCAAGGACGTTGCGCGCGGGAAGCGCGTAGCCAGCCGTGTGGAAACGGGCATGATGTTCATCAACAACATCGATTGGTCGGACGCCGAGCTTCCATTCGGCGGAATCAAGTACTCCGGCTATGGCCGGGAACTCGGCGACATGGGCATCCAGGAGTTCGTGAACAAGAAACTGGTGCGCGAGTCCGATGTTCCGGCGCCCGTCGTCTGATCCCGGAGAAACCACCAGATTGTGATGTGTCGATGAGCCGCCGCAACCACTGGGTGCGGCGGCTGCCTAGAGAGTTCGCATCTCACCACAACGAATTCGAAACTTGAAAAGAGGATTCACCATGGCAACAAAAAAGATGAACGCAGCAGTGGTTGAGCAATTCGGGAAACCGCTCGTGCTTCGCGAGTGGGACATACCCACTCCGGGAATTGGACAGATCGTGGTCAAGACGGAGGCGTGCGGCGTCTGCCACACCGA
>PLBD01000136.1:2316-2524 GCA_003135315.1 Acidobacteriaceae bacterium
ACGGCGGGTTCGCCGAATACATCCTTGCCGATCCGGATTATGTGGCACACATCCCGAAAGGTCTCGCGCCGGCCGAAGCGGCGCCGCTCATTTGCGCAGGCATCACCACTTACAAGGGAATCAAGCAAACGAAAGCGAAGCCTGGTCAGTGGATTGCAATCTCGGGTTGCGGCGGCCTCGGACACCTTGGCATTCAATACGCCAAGGC
>PLBD01000141.1 GCA_003135315.1 Acidobacteriaceae bacterium
CTGGAACCTGATCAAGTTCAACGAGGACGAGCACGCCGACGGCAGCTTTGCGTGGCTGATGCGCAAGCATCAGTGCATGCATTGCGCCGACCCCGGGTGCCTGCACGCGTGCCCGGCGGACGGCGCAATTGTCCAGTACGAGAACGGTATCGTGGATTTCCAGCAGGAAAATTGTATTGGCTGCCAGTTCTGCGTTTCCGGCTGCCCGTTCAATATTCCCAAGTTCAATCCCAACACCAAGAAGGTTTACAAGTGCACGCTGTGCTCCGACAGAGTGGGAGTGGGACTGGAGCCTGCGTGCATCAAGGCATGTCCAACGGGCTGTCTGCACTTTGGCACCAAAGACGACATGAAGTTTCTGGCCGAAAAGCGGGCCACGCAGTTGCGCGATGTCTCGGGCTTCAAAGATGCGGGGGTTTACGATCCCGATACTATCGGCGGCACTCACGTTATTTACGTACTGCACGACATCAAGAAGCCGGAACGCTACGGCAACTTGCCGGCAGAGCCCAGGATTCCGCTCAGCTTCACCTTGTGGAAGGACGTATTCAAACCCATCGGCCTGTTCGGCGCGATGCTGGGTTTTGTGGGCGTGGTGATGCATTACATTTTCGAAGGCCCGTTGCGAACGCAGCCGACTCCGCCGGTGAAGGAAATCGTGCCGCCGGATGCGGGAAAGGAGAACTAGGATGGCGACCTCCGCCGATCGTTTCGTTCATCGTCCCAACGCCATCGATCGCCTGGGCAAGACCTTGGTCTACACCGGTGAACTGCTGCGTCATCCTGTGTACACCCGCTTTCTGCACTGGATGGTCGGCATCTTTTTCTTTCTTGCGCTCCTGTCGGGGTTCGGTATCTACCTGCCGTGGATCTTCCGCTTCTTTACGCCGCTGTTTGGCGGCGGCGCCATGACGCGCCTGCTGCATCCATGGTTCGGCTTGGGCTTCGTATTCTTCTTTGCGCTGCAGGCGATCAACTGGCTGCAGGTGATGAAATGGACGCCGGGCGATTCGCGCTGGTTGAAGCACATTAGGGGGTACATTATTCGCAGCGATTCGACGGAATCGCCGGAGACCGGCTTCTTTAACGGCGGCCAGAAACTGATGTTCTGGGAAATCGTCTGCGGCTCCATTGCTTACCTCATCACCGGTGTGATCATGTGGTTCCCCGAGATTTTTGGGCGGATCGCCGTTGCCTTCTCCTATGTCATTCACGACATATCCGCGCTGATCATGCTGTTTGGGATTTTCTTTCACATCTACCTCAGCACTTTTGGCGAGCCAGGGACCATTCAGGCCATGACCCGCGGAACGGTCAGCGAGGGATGGGCCTGGACGCATCATCCTGCGTGGTTTAAGGCGGTCACCGGACGCGATCCTCGGCAAGCGATGGAACAAGCCGAGACCGAAATGAAAGCCGGCAAACGGCAGGGAAGTCCGCCTGCGGTACTTTAGTCATCTGAAAAATCTGCCGCCCTCGAATACTCGCAGCCGGCGCCTGGCCTCGGCAAGTGTGACGGTGCAGGTTTTCTTGCTCGCGACAGTCGCAAGCCGTATCATCAAATTCAATTTGGCGCCGGTCGGCTAATCCCGGGAAATCAGCGCCCGAGTGCTAACGCAGGATGCAATGGCCACATCCAACAGCGCACTGTCGGTTGGCGATCTTGTCGGAACCACTTACGAGATCCTCGGTCGGATTGGCGCTGGCGGCATGGGCGTGGTCTACAAGGCCCGCGATCGAAAGCTGGAACGCACAGTAGCTCTGAAATTTCTTCCTCCCGGACTGAATGCCAGCGAACTCGATAAGGAGCGCTTCCTGAAGGAGGCGCGAATCGCCTCTTCTTTGGACCATCCCAATGTCGGTGTGATTCACGGGATCGAAGAAACTCCCGACGGCCGTACCTTCATCGTCATGGCCTTCTACGAGGGCCAGTCGCTCGCCGACCGGATACACAAGGGTTCCAACCCCGTTTCGGTGGCGGAAGTTGTCGAGATCGCAATCCAGATCGCGCAAGGCCTGGACGAGGCCCATTCCCGCAACATTGTCCATCGCGATATCAAGCCTTCCAACGTAATGCTGACCGGGCAAGGGATGGCGAAGATCGTTGACTTCGGGCTGGCCCATATCAACGAGGCAACACAAACGCTGACGCACGGTGCGGTAGGCACTTTGAGCTACATATCGCCCGAACAGGCCACGGGTTCGACGGCTGACCAGCGAAGCGATATCTGGGCGCTCGGCGTCACGCTGATCGAGGCGCTGATTGGCGGCAATCCATTTCAGCGGGAGACCATGGCCGCCACCTTCATGGCCATCGTCAACGAAGCGCCTCCGTCGCTCGACGACGTTCCGTTGGAAGTTCAAAATGTCGTGTATCGATGCTTGTCAAAAGATCCGGTTAAGCGGTACCAATCCTGCCGCGAGCTGCTGCGGGACTTGGAGGAAGCAAAAGCTGCGCTTGCCCGGGCCGGCATCACGGCGCCGTCCAGCAGCCGGCGGCGAAGCGAGCAACTCAAGGCTCTGCGCGAGTCGCGCCAGGAGGCATCGCGTTCTGCATGGGTGCTGCCGACAAGGCCTGGCCACGTTTGGGGCCGGTCGATCGCAATCGCCGCTGCCATTCTGTTGGTCCTTTCCAGTGTTCTGTTGGTGCCTTCGGTTCGCGAGCGTCTGCAATTCGCTTTCTTCGCCAGCGGCCAGAAGCACATCGCCCTCCTGCCCTTCGACACCGTCGGCAACAATCCCGAGAACGAAGCGCTGGTGGAAGGAATGGTCGACTCGCTTTCGGGTAAGTTGTCGAACCTGGAGCTGGGAAAGCAGTCCTTGTGGGTGATTCCCAGCAGCGAAGTGCGACGGCTCAAGGTGACGGACCCCAGCTCGGCGTTGCGTGAACTGGGTGCCACGTTGGTCGTCAAGGGGACGATATCGCGTGAGGGCTCAGGTGTTCGTCTCAGTATGGACGTGATCGACACCAAGAATCTGCGGCAAATCGGTTCGGTGGATGTGGAGGACCAGGCCGGAGATCTGGCGACGCTGCAAGACGAAGCGGTTGCCAAGCTTGCCCGGTTGATGAACATAACCGTCACCGCCGACATGATTCGCGGCACCGGCGGGTCGGTCAATCCCGCAGCTTACGAGGACTACCTGGAAGCCCTCGGCTACATGCAACGCTATGACAAGCCCGGCAACCTCGACCTTGCCATCCAGTCTTTGCAGAACTCGATCCAGACCGATCCGCGTTTCGCCCTGGGGTATGCGCAACTGGGAGAAGCCTACCGGCTGAAGAATCGGCTCGACCAAAATCCCAACTGGCTGGTGGAAGCGCAGGCCAATTGCAAGAAGGCGGCCGAACTCGACAACCGCATTCCCGCCGTGCACGTCACGCTGGCGCGGATCCACGATTTACTGGGTCATCACGACCTCGCCCTGCAGGAGTTTCAGCAGGCCTTGGATATCGATCCCCATTACGCAGCCGCGCTCAGCGGCCTTGCCCATGCTTATGAGAACTCCGGCCGTACCGCAGATGCGGAAGCCGCTCTCCAGAAAGCCGCTGCCTTGCGTCCGGATTCCTGGGACGCCTACGATGAGTTAGGTAATTTTTATGATCGCCAGGGCAAGTTTCAGCAGTCGTACGAGCAATATCAGCATGCCCTGCAGCTTACTCCGGACAACGCCCAAGTCTACGCCAATCTGGGAGCCTCTTATCTCAACTCAGGCGACCACAAGCTGCAAGGCAATGCGGAGCGCGCGCTGAAGAAGTCGATTGAACTTAGCCCGAATTATCCCGCTTATGCTAATCTTGGCAATCTTTACCTTCTCGAACAGCGTTATGCCGAATCAGCAGCGCTGATGGAGAAGGCTCTTAAGCTGAACGACCAGGACTACATGGTCTGGAGCAATCTTGTGCTTGCGTACGAGTGGCTGAACAACAAAGACAAAGCTGAAGCCGCACGCCGGAGAATGTTGGGCCTGCTTGAACAAGAAGTCAAGATGAAGCCCCAGGATGCCGAGGCGCAAGCTGCGCTGGCTGTGCTGAATGCGCACTATGGTCTAGCTTCGCAAGCCGAATCGCGGATTCAAACTGCGCTGGCTCTGGCTCCGGACGACCCCAGCGTTCTTGCTGATGTGGCGGAAGCTTACGAGCTTCTGGGCAAGCGCGATCAGGCGATTTCAGAGATGCAGAAGGCGATACAAAAGGGCTTCGCCATCGATGAAGCTAAGGGCGATCCGGAACTTACGGGACTCATATCCGATCCCAAGCTTCACCAGCAGTAGTAGATAAAACGCGCCAAGGATGCGCAAGAAACCAGGAGACTTGTATATGCCAACCAACACCGTTATTGACATCCCGCCTGCTGCGGACAAGACAGTCTCTCCAGGCACAATCACCTTTGATGTCTCATCCAATTGCACCGTTTGCTTTGGAACCGCGAGCCCGGCCGGCAGTTTTCCCGGCCTGGAGGACGAAACCTTCGAATGGACAACAGCCGGCTCCCCGTATGGCCCATACGCCGCTGATACCGCGAATGCCAGTCTTCCATATAACACCTCCAATCCAGCAACGCCCTGCTCCACGGTCGGAGTAGCAGGTACGGTGCACAACATTCACGTAGGCTCGGGCTTCGGATCGGCAAAACCCGGAGCTAACGCTAAAGCTGCGGGAAAAACAAAGGCAAAGCCAAAGCCGAAGGCGAAAGCAAAACCGAAGGCCAAAGCCAGGCTCGCACCAAAGGCGAAGCCCGCGCCCAAAACCAAGGCAAAATCGAAGGCAACTGTAAAGGCGAAAAAGGCGGCCCCGAAGCCGAAGACAAAAGCCAAGCCCAAGGCAAAAGCTAAGCCCAAAGCGAAAAAGGGCGGCAAGTCGAAGCGGTAAAGCCGGACGGCTAATCGAGCCTCACGGCATCGACTGCGGACCACGTTCCGGTTGGGTTGATTTCAGGCAGGCGGGAAGTGACAGCACTCCCCGCCTGCCTCGATTGATTGAGCCAATTTCTCTTTCGACTGTAACCTCCCCGCTAATGGCGTGCTCCACTCTTGCCCGGTTTTGTCTCACATCTTCGTGTGATAGCGGTCACAGCATGGCTGGGTGCTCTTTTGGCATAAGAGTTCCATGACACATGTGGGTGCTCAGTGCAATATTCTGAAGGCCTCTCCCGAGTTGAAGAGTGAGCTGCAAGGGATGGGACGCAAAGAGCATTTTTCTCCTAGCCAGGCCTTATTCCGAGAAGACGATGGCAACACCGGAGTGTTCCTGCTTCTGAGTGGTAAGGTTTGCATGAGTGTGAAGGGCTTGCCCAAACTCGACCGGGTGTTCTCCGCCGGCTCGCTGCTTGGCTTGCCTTCAACGTTCACCGGACATACTTACAGCCTGACGGCGGTGGCGGTGACCGAGTCGGATGTCCTTCACGTGGCCCCCGACGATTTTGTGCGCTTAATGCGCGAGCGGTCAGACCTCTGCCGCGAGGCGACGGAAATGCTGGGCCGCGAAGTGACCTTCATCCAATCGGCGCTCGCTGAACGACGGAAGTACGTGACCTCCAAGAGGCCTGCGCTTAACGGAGTGCTTACTTCATCTTAGGTCGTTGGTTCAGAAACTCGCTTTCCCAGCACGGCTGAGGGCGCCCGCATGACAGTAGTGACCTCAGGGCACCCGGCCTACTGCGATTGCACAATTGCGGCAGCAGCCGACGAGATGTCGCGACGTCACGTCCCGACTTGGTCTCACCCCGGCCCACGCTTGAGTTGCCCCACTGGATAAGGCGAAACATGCCCTGCGGCTGATTACGCTTTCGCCACGAATCCAGTCTATCCAGGTATACGCTCCGCCACCTGAGAATTTTGTTGCTATTGAGCCGCAGTTCAATTTACCTGATCCTTACAACAAGGATTGGGGAACGGCCGACACCGGCATGGTGCTGCTCCAGCCCGGACAGTCGGTCTGCTGGCGTGTCCGTCTGGAGCTGTTCACGCCGAAGCCCGCGGTGGAAGAATAGGTGAGGCATGCATCGTCTTGCGATTAAAACGCACAAGAAGCGCGAGGTCATCGACATCACGCAGAAGCTGGAAGCCATCCTGTGGAAGCACTATGCCGACAAGACCGGCATCTGCCATCTCAACCTTCTGCACACGACCGCGGCGCTCACTACCGCCGACCTCGATCCCGGCACCGATCTCGACATGCTCGATGCCTTCGAGATCATGGTACCCAAGCTCGACTATCGCCACGAGCACAACCCGGAGCACGTGCCTGATCACATCCTCTCGGCCATGATCGGCACGTCGGTCAGCCTGGCCGTCGAAGCCGGACTGCTTCTATTGGGAACGTGGCAGCGCGTCGTGCTCATCGAGCTGGACGGCCCGCGCGAGCGCGAGCTGGTGATGTCGCTGGCCGAGACGGTGTAGAGGCGCGCGAAAGCCGTGCAAGGAGACTTCAGCATCCGACTTCGGTATACCCCCTCCCGATAGAACCAGCCGCACAGCGGCGGGATGAAGTTAGCCGGGGCCGTGAGGCCCCGGTCGGAGTGGGACAAAATGCGAGCCGCAGAGCGTCGACACAGGGTTTCGTAACGGCCTCTCTTGACGCCGGGGCATCGTGGACGGCGTGTTGCAGCTTCCACCAGTTGGCGTAATCATCGATCCCAGAGCGTCCTCTAGCGTGACCTCTCACAGCATTCATAGATCGAGGTCCGACCCACCATCCGCGCCAGACGATAGCCATAGCCGTGCAACATGGTTATGCAGGCAGATTCCTCCGGCCCGCCGACAAAATGCCCCTGATTCCCTACCACGGCAAAGCGTGGCCCATGCCTCGCAAAGGCTGCATTGATCTCCGGATCGTAAACCAGGTGATACTTCTGCCGCTTCTCAGCCGTGAACCTTTGCGACACGCCCCCGCCAAAATCGTTCTCAAACCCTGGGTACGGATCCGTCCAGGACACGAAAAGATATCCCGGCCAGAAACTGGCGACCTTCTCGCCGGGAGATGTGAGCTGGTCAATCGCGAGCGAGACGGCGGTCACCTGTTCCAACGTCCAGTTTGGCGCAGCGCCGAAGATACCAGGCACTTCGCGGCCGGTGAATAAGTAGTCTCGAAAATTCAGGAATGCGAATCCCACGAAGCTTGCCAGTAACAGGGCGCAAGCTGCGCCGGCCCGGCGCAGCGCCCGCGGCGATTGCAGGCTGATCAGGTATTCGCTGCCCAGGCATACCGCAGCCACAATCAGGAACGGCACGCTGATACAGAAGTACTGCAGGTATCCAGGTGTGGGCAGGAGCGAAATTATGCCCAGCATGAAAGCAATCAGGAAGGCCAGCAGCGATGCGGCTGTGCGCCTCCGCCGCAGCAAGATCAAACCGGCGGCGCAGCTTGCCGATAAGATGCTGAACTGAAAACCCGTATGAGAGCCAGTGAACAGCAGCCAGACAATCTTGGCTTTGTTATGCCAATCTCCAATCAGGCCGGCGTCGGAGCGCACCGCATGGAATCCCAGGTTGTTAAACAGGTAAGCGCCCGGCGACGCCAGGAACAGAGCCAGCGACGGCCCAATGCCGGCCGCAAAGCCGCCCAGGAACCACAGCAGACGACCTGCCCGGCGGCTGTTTTCGCGCCAGATCCACCACAGGAACACGGGAGAGATACCGACGACGTAAGAACGAGTGTCAACGCTCAAGCCAAAGAAGAGCCCCGCCACCGCGAGCAGCCATCCCGGCGACGACGCTGAGGGCCGGGTGAGAATGACGTAGGCCAGGAACAGGCAAAGCGTCGCCAGGGCGAAAGTCTTCACCAGGGGAAACCACGCGAAAACCAGACTGCTGGAGGCGAACAAGACTACGGCTGCAATTCCGGCCGCCCACCTGCCGGTCTCGCGGCAGACGAAGCTGTACATGAGTCCGCCGAGAATCGCGGTCAGCAAAGCAGAAAACGTGCGCACCGAAAACCACGATATTCCAGCCAGCTTCAACCAGCCAGCGTAGACATAGGGCAGCAGCGGCGCCTGGGGGAAGAAGAAATCCAGATAAGGGGTCTTGTGCTGAAGTACCAGACGCGCAGCCAGCGCGTAATAGCCTTCGTCGGCGTCAATGAGCCGATGTTGCGAAACGAACCAGAAAAAACCGGCCTGGAGTAGAAAGACGGGAAGGAACAGGAGCTTGCATGTTCGAGTCACGCCCTCCTCCAGGGAATTGGCAGTCTGCGCTCCGCGATAGCACCGGATATTGGCGCAATGATCTTACAGTCGCGGCGGGACGCTTGCCAGTGATCCGTATCACGGGTGTGAACAGCAACCAGTAAACCGATCCCATCCGTCCGTGTAAATTTACGGTCAACACGTGGCGGAGTTGAAGTACAGTCTTGCCTTCCTGCGAAGATTGCGGTCATAATACCCGTCACTTTTCGATCCAGACCTCCAAACGGCAATCTTCTTCTTGAAAGGAACCTTGTTATGCAGAGCCCTGGGGAACATCGCAATTGGATTTCGAGCGTCAACTTGCAGGCTGTGAC
>PLBD01000213.1 GCA_003135315.1 Acidobacteriaceae bacterium
CGGGCGTCGGTGAACGCGCCTTTCACGTGGCCGAACAGCTCGCTTTCGAACGTTCCCTCCGGCAGCGCACCGGTATTGACCGCGACCAGCGGCATGGACGCGCGCGACGACAGCGCGTGCAGGGTTTGCGCCACGATCTCCTTGCCGGTTCCGTGTTCGCCGGTCACCAGCACATTGGCGTCGGAGGGACCGATGCGCGCGATGGTCTGCAACACCGGCTGCATCGACGGCGCTGCGGCAATGAAGTCCGGCCGGCCTTCGGCGCGCAGCAATTTGGCTTCGGCTTCCAGATGCTGCGTCCGCTGCAAGGCGCGATGCAATTCCACCTGCGTCCGCAGGATTGCCAGCAGTCGCTCGTTCTCCCACGGCTTCTGGACGAAGTCGCGCGCCCCGCGGCGCATGGCCTCGACCGCGAGTCCCACGTTGCCCCACGCCGTCATCACGATCACCGGGATGTTGCTGTCCAGAGCGACGATTTCGGAGAGCAGATCGAGGCCTTCCTGGCCGGATGTGGTGTCGCGGGTGTAGTTCAGGTCGATCAGGATCGCATCATAGAACTCGCTGGCCAGCGACTCGCGCACGGCCGCGGGAGACTTTGCCGTATCCACTGCGAAGCCGGCCGGGCGCAGCAATAACTCCAGCGCTTCCAGAATGTGCGGCTGGTCGTCAGCCGCCAGCACGCGTCCGGTGCGCTGCCGGTCGCGAGCTTCCGTGGCGGCGTCTTTGGCCATGGCGGATTGGGTTGGTGTGCGTGGCACGAAAATCTCCGATTATCCAACAAATGTCCGTATCACGAAATTGTCATCACGAGCGAAGCGAGGGATCTGCTGTTCGCCCGGGCTGCGCTAGCTTAGTGTGCCCAACGCCAGCCCTTCCTTCCTCTCGGTTTCCTTCAGCGTGCGATGCCGTCCACAGCGTCTTGAATCTGGATTTTATTCTCTTCCAGCGTGGTGCCGGTGGCGCGCTGCAATTCCAGCTTCGATTTCTGATAGGCCGTGCTGGCGTTCACCAGGTCCAGCTCGGCAATCGCCAGGTCGCGTTGCGCAGCCAGCGTCTGGAAACTCGATCCCGCGCCCAGCGTCTGCTCCTTCTGCATGATGTTGAATGTCTTCTCGGCAAGGTCGCGCGCCTTCTGCGCGGCCTGCACTCGCGCCCGGCCCTGTTCCAGCGCATATTCCGCGTTGCGTACCTCAATGCGGATCTGCTTCCTGAGCTGCTGCTCGCGCAATTCCGACTGCCGGTACTCCAGCTCCGAACGATACTGGTCGGCCTTCGCCACGCGGTTGCGCAGCGGGATGTTCAGGTTCAGTCCCACCAGGTAGTCCGGCGACGAAGCATTGAAGGCGTCCTGAAATCCGCCCCACCAGTTGGTCGGCAAAAGCGTGCTGTTGGTGGTGTAGTAATAGGGATTCAGATCGCCCGCCAATCCCGTGCCGCCGTAGAAACCAACCAGGGTGAGCGTCGGCAGCAACGCGTTGGCTGCGGCCTTGCGCGTGATCTCGCGGTTGTTCAAGTCGATGTCCGACTCCGCCAGCTCCGGGCGGTCCAGCAGCGACTGCGCAATCAGCTCCTGCGTCGGCTTCTCGGGGACGATCTCGATCTTGTCCAGATGATCGGTCGGAACCACCGGCATGGCTTCCAGCGTGGGATCGTCCAGGTTTCGGGTAAGCGCGTTCTTGATCAGCGATTCCTGCAACTGAAGATTCGTTTTGGCCACGGTCAGGTCCTGGTCGCGCTTCGAGACCTCGGCCTCGGCGCGCATCACATCCATCTCTGGAATGGCCTCCAACTGCAACTGCTTCTTGGCGCTCTCGAAGCTCTGCTGCGCGAAGGCAAACGATTGTTCCGTGACTTTCTCCGCCTGGTAGGCGCTGACCAGGTCCCAATAGATGTTTGCCACCTGGGTTATGGTTGCGACCACCTGCATCTTGAAAGCGATGTCGGAAATTTTCTTGTTGTTCTTCGCAATGCGCAGATAGCGCAGGTTGGGGCCTGTCCCGAATCCTGCCAGCAAGTTCTGTTGCACGGTGAAACGGAACGACGTCCCGAGCTGCGGCAACAGGCTGCTGTAGATGCTGTTGGTGGTCTGCCGATTGTTGTCCACTTCCATGCTGATGCTGGTGCCCGTGGGAAACGCCTGGCTGTAGTTCAGGTTCACTAGCCCGGTATTGAGTTGCAGCGCCGGCACGCCGTAAATCTGCAGGTTCGACAGCGGCGTCGTCTGGTGCTCCAGACTCGTAATGCCGCTGATAATCGGATCGTACGACGATACGTTGGTTCCAATGCCGAGCGTGGACTGCACCAGTCCTGACGCGCCCGCGCCCGCGCCGCCCGCGCCGCCCGTCGTGCCGCCGGCTCCGGCACCGCTGGGAGCGCCGGTTCCAAATCCGCCAACACCTCCGCCCGGCGTGCCCTGCACCACGCCGGTATTGACCCCACGAAAGAAGCCGCCTGCTTTGGTGCGCAGGATATCGGTATCGGCGATGGGCAGGTTGTAGCGCGCAATCGCCAGATCAAGATTGTTCTCCAGCGCCAGGTCGATGGCATCCTGCAGCGAGATGTAGAGCTTGCCGTCGCGGATGAGCTGTTGCAGCCGGTTTGAGTTCGCCAGGTCAGGCTTCGCAACCGTACTGGGAGTGTAAGCCTTGATCGGATTGTTCGAATGGGGCATCGCCAGGTTCGGCGGCGTGCGGATGGAGAGCGCGCTGGGCGCCGACATAGTGTTGGAAATCGGCGCCTGCTGCGGCGTGGGAGCATTTGGCGTTTCCTGCTGCGCCTGCGCGCACACCAGCAGCGCACAGACCACGATCACAACCACCTGCGATGCCGGCCCGCGTTCCCTCATGAGCGCACTACCTCCCCGCTTTGCGCCAGCGCCGGATTGCCCGTGTCGCTCACCAGCCAGCCGTCGCGCATCTGAATGGTGCGCGACCCGTACGACGCGTTCACCTCCGAGTGCGTCACTTGCACGATGGTCGTGCCTTCCCGATTCAGCCTGGTAAATAGCTGCATAATTTCTTTGGCCTGGCTGGAGTGAAGATTGCCCGTAGGCTCGTCGGCCAGCAACAGCGCCGGCCGGTGGATCACGGCCCGCGCCACGCCCACCAGTTGCTGCTGTCCGCCGGAAAGCTGGTTGGGATACAGGTCCTTTTTGGCGACGATCTGGAAATGGTCTAGCGCTTCGGCCACCATGCCCTGCCTCTGAGTGCGTGGGATGTCTTTGTACGACAGCGGCAGGTCGATGTTCTCCTGCACCGTCAAATCATCCAGCAGGTGATAGCTCTGAAACACCATACCGATCTTGCGCTTGGCCAGCTCGGCGCGGTCCTTGCGCTTCATCAGGTGCACCGGCTGCTCGCCGAACCGGTACTCGCCCGCCCACTGGTCGTCGAGCAGCGCCAGCACGTTCAGCAGCGACGACTNNATGAATTCGCCCTCATGGATGGTGAGGTCCACGCGGCGCAGCACCCACGTCTGCCCCGCTCCCGTCTTGTAACTGCGTTCGACGTTCTTGAGTTGAATCATGATTAAGTTAGCTGCGAGCTTCGAGCTACGAGCCATAGGTTCGATAGCCAGCATTCGTAATTCCCCGGTGCAAGACCTAGGCAACAGCCGACTAACGTGTCATATTCCTGTTCCTGACGAAAACTCGTTGCTCGAAGCTCGAAGCTGCCTTACTCCCACCGCAGCGCCTTCACCGGATCGATTCTCGACGCGCGCCGCGCTGGAATATAACTGGCAAATAGTCCGCACGCCAACAACAGCACCGACACAGCCGCAATGGTCCAGGCATCATGCGGAACCACGCCATACAGAAAGCTGCGTAACACGCTTCCCGCCGACACCGCCGCGATCACCCCGATGCCGACTCCGATTCCCAACAGCACCACCGCTTGCCGCAGAACCAGTCCAATCACATTCGAGCGTGTCGCGCCCAGCGCCATGCGCAATCCAATGTCGCGTGTGCGCTGGCTAACGTTATAAGCCAGCAGGCCATAGATCCCGGCAATCGAGATCAGCAGCGCCGAGCCGGCAAAAATCCACAGCAACCGCACGGCCAGCGTCTGGCTGCCGAGCGAGGTGTCCACAACGTCCTGTAGCGTGCGCATGTCCAGCACGGCCAGATCAGGATCGAACTCCCGCAAGGCAGCGCGCAGGCTCGGGATCACCCCCGCAGGATCCACATGCGTCCGCAGCGCAAGATTCGTGAACGACGCCAGAATGTACGGCGTCAGTTCGTCGTTGGGTCCCAGCTGCAGGTACGAAACATTGATCTCCGGCTGCACGTCATCGGACATCGCCGTCTGATGCGTGTCCTCAACCACGCCGACGATGGTGACCGTCCCATGGGGCCCGGTCTCGACGATCTTCAGTCGCTGGCCCAGCGGATTCTCGCCGTGAAAATACTTCGTGACAAAAGCTTGATTGACCACCGCAGCGGCCGTTCCCTGCGGGCCGTCGGCATCGCTGATCAAACGCCCTTGCAGTAAACGAATGCCCAGCGTCGGATAGAGGTTTGGGCTGACGGCGCGTATCGCTGCATTGAGTTTGTTTGCCGGATCTTTCGGCCGGCCGACGATCTCGAAAGAGCCGCTGGCCTGGAAATTCGGCGACAGCGGAAGCGTCGTCGTCAGGGCCGCCGAGTCGACGCCGGGGAGATGCGCCAGCCGATCGAGCAGCGGAGCATAAAACACTTGCGCGATGTCCTTGCCCGCATACTTTCCCGACTGGCCTACGATTCCACCGCCCGACTGCGGCAGGATAATCGCCGTGGTCACTACGTTGTGAGGGACGAATCCCAGCGGAACATCACGCAAGGCCAGCAGGCTGCGCAGCAGCAATCCCGCGGAGATCAGCAACAGCAAGGAGAGAGCGATCTCGCCAACCACCAGCGCATCGCGAAAGTGTTTCTGACGGCGGCTTGCGCCGGCGGAGGGCGTGCCATCGCGCAGGGCTTCCTGCGCCGGAGCCTGCGCCGCCTGCAACGCGGGAACCAGCCCAAACAGCACCGCCGAAATGACCGAGAAACCGACCAAGGCCGCGGCCACGCGCGCGTCGATCTGAATGTGGTGGGAGAGTGGGAGATACAAATCGAGATAAAACCGCAGCAGGCGAACACAGCCATACGCCAGCGCGAGTCCAAGCGCCGCACCCGTGAAAGCCAATACCAGACTCTCGGTGAGGAATTGCCGCACCAGGCGCAACCGGTCTGCGCCGATCGCGCTGCGAATGGCAATCTCGCGTCGTCTGCCTGTCGTGCGCGACAGCAGCAGGCTGGCGGCATTGGCGCAGGCGATCAGCCACACCGCCAGCACCGCAAATTGCAGCGCCAGCAGCGCGGACCGCACGTTGCCGGTCAGCACCTCGCGGTAACTCGTGACTCGAACCCGCTTTTCCAATCCAAGGGTCGGATAGGCCTTCGCGATATTGGTTTGAATTCCGGTGAGCTCAGCCTGCGCCGCGCCCGGGGTCCCGTCGTTCTTCAGCCTTCCAACCGCCGTCAGGTCCTGCGAGCCGCGGTCCTCGTATTCCTTGGCCGGCACCAGCGGCACCCAACCCACCGGGCCGTCTCCGACGGCGGGAAACTCGAAGCCCGCAGGCATCACGCCGATGACCGTATAGGTTTTGTTCCCCAACTTGAGCGAGCTGCCAACTGTCTGCGGGTTTTTACCGAAAAACTTTTCCCATGCGATGGAGTTGATCAACACAACATCGCCGTGACCCGGTTGATCCTCTTGCGGCGAAAAATTCCGCCCCAGCACCGGCTCAACCTGCAGCGTAGAGAGAAGATTGGCGCTGCTGGCGACCACCGGGATGAAATCGGAGAAGCCGGGAACGTCGACGCTGCGAATGCCGACGGTATACCAGCCAATGTCCTGGAAGGAGTGGGATTGCGCCCGCCAGTCGCGTATGTTAGGCAGTGCGGAAGCGCTGGCCGCAGCAGACTCCGGCCGCGACTCGGTCATCTGCACAATCTGGTCGGGCTTAGGGAACGGCAGCGGCCGTAGCAACACGGCGTCGATCACCGCGAACATTGCCGCGTTCACGCCGATGCCCAGCGCCAGCGTCAGCACCGTCACCGCGGCAAAGCCGGGGTTCTTGCGCAACTGGCGAAACGCGTATCGCAGGTCTTGAAGGATGCTGTTCATGATTAGCAACTAGCAACTAGCAACTAGCAATGAGCCAAACCCGCTGGCCGTGATACCCGTCTCCCGGCTTTCTAGCAAACTACGGAAACTAGCCAAGCGCTATAGCTAATTGCTAGTTGCTAATTGCTAGTGGCTCTACTGCTCCTGCATCAGCCTCCGCAGCTCTTCTTCGGCAACCACTTTTCCGTCGAACAAGTGCACTTCGCGCTGGGCATGGGCCGCAAAGCGCGGATCGTGTGTCACCATGCAGATGGTCGCGCCCTCGCGATGCAATTTCTGCAGCAACTCCATCACAGCTTCGCCGTTGCGCGAGTCCAAATTTCCCGTGGGCTCGTCGGCCAGCAGGATCGACGGCGATCCCGCCAGCGCGCGCGCCACGGCCACACGTTGCTGCTGACCGCCGGAGAGTTGCGAAGGATAGTGGCGCAGCCGATGGGCCATGCCCACGCGTTCCAGCGACTCCAGCACGCGGCGCTTGCGCTCCGCACTCGGCATGCCGTCGCGATAGGTGAGCGGCAGCTCGACATTCTCGTACACCGTGAGATCGCCGATCAGGTTGAAGCTCTGGAAGATGAAGCCGATCTCGCGATTGCGAATGCGCGAGCGGTCGCCGAAGTCCAGGTTCTCCACGGGCTGGCCGTTCAGCCGGTAATTGCCCGCGGTCGGCGTGTCCAGCAGTCCGATGATGGACAACAGCGTCGACTTGCCGCAACCCGACGGGCCAGACATGGCGACATACTCGCCCTTGCGGATCATCAAATGGACGCCGGAAAGCGCGTGCGTTTCCACTTCGTCGGTGTAGAACACCTTGGTCATGTTTTCGATTTCAATCAGCGGAATTGCTGCTTCGCTCATATGGTTGTCCATTCTCGATAATCGCGATTTGCGATGGCTCTTAGCTGTTAGCCTTTAGCTCCTAGCAAGCCCGTGATGAGTTACGTGTTCTCGATGATCCTCGTTCCATGCTCGCCGCCCGTGCCGCCCCCGAGGGGATCAAGTCTTAAAGGCACGCTTACCCAGCGCTGAAGCGCTGGGCTAAACCGTTTCGCGCCTACGGCGCTCGATCCCTGCCATTCGTGCAGCCGATTCAACAACGGAATTCCTATTTGAGCCTGACATCAGAGTGGCTTACGCAAACACTCCCATGCCGCATGACCAGTAAACCGCCGATGAGTCCCGCCAATTCCGCATTGCAAAGCTAGTTGCTAATTGCTAGTTGCTAATTGCTTCCGCTTTATTCCAGCCTCACCCTATCCGTGTTGTCCCAGCGCGACATGTCCGACAGAATCACCGTGTCGCCCTCTTTCAGTCCGGTGTCGATCTGAATCTGGTTCACCGACGCGCGCCCGGTCTTCACTTGCACGCGGCTGGCGGCATTACCCGACGCATCCAGCTTGAACATCGAGATCGTGCTGCTCTCTTGTCCGAAGGCCGGGCGCCCCACGTACAGCACGTTGTCCAGCTTCTCCAGATCAATGGTTCCATCCACGCTTAAGTCCGGACGCGCGCCCTTGGGCAGCTCGCCGGTTAGCTTCACGTCCACGGTGACGGTGCCGTTCTGCACCGCGGGATCGACGCGGCTCACTTCGCCCGCGATCACGCCGTTGTGCGTGTCAATGGAGGCCGGCTCGCCGATCTGCACGTCGCGCGCCTGGGTCTCAGGAATCTTCAGCTCCGCCATCAGGTGATTGGGCTGGACAATCTTCGCCAGCTCCGTGCCCGGCATCACATGCTGCCCAACTTGCAGCGGCAACTCCACCAGCACGCCGTCGACGCCCGCCTGCACCTTCAGGCGCTGCAACTGTGTCTGCTTGAGCTGGGCCAGCGCGCGCATCTCGTCCACCTTGGCCTGCTGCACCGCGAGCTGCGATGCAATTGCCTTCTCGTTGATCTTCAGCCGCTCGTCTTCGATCTTGTCGCGCGTGGTCAACTCCTGCGCCTTTCCGGCAGAGGCCTTCGCCGCCAGGCCGGAGATAACGCCCAGATCGTAGAGCGACTTATCGGTCTGCGCCTGGCGCTGCGCTTCGTTGTAGTCGGCGTTGACCGTGGCCGCACCCGCACGCTGGTCCATCAGATCGCTCTGCAGCTTCACCTTCAGGCTCTGGTACTCGGCCTCGGCGGCTTTCACCTGCAACTGCGCGTCCAGCGCCTCCTGCTCCAGTTGCGGATTGACCATCTCCACCAGCACGGTGTCGGCTGTGACTTGCGATCCGGGAAGTTTGTCGATGCGAATGACGGTAGCTTCGGTCTCGGCAGGAATCTGGCGAACGTCTTCGTGGCTGGGAATCAGCGAGCCCAATCCGCGCACCTGGCGCAGCATGGAGCCGCGCTTCACCGTGTCCGTCCAAATGGTGCTGCGATCGACCGTCGGCGCAGCCGGCTTCAGGCGCGAAATGCCCACGGTGACGACGATCAGCACCCCCAGCGCGGCCACCGACCAGATGATCTGGCGGCGGCGCTTTTGCCGTTTCAGTTCGGGACGGGCGATATCCATTCCATACTCCCAGGTGCAAGCCGGAAGCCATTCGCCGGAGCACCTAATCCGCTTGCTGTCAAAAAGTTACAGCAGCCCTGGAACACTGTCAGGCTAGCGGTTGTGTCCTGTCTCGGATTAAAGTGTCCGATATTGGACACGCCCAGTCTATGCCTGATTTGTCTTTACGGGACGAAAAAGATGGGAATATCGGCGGCGCGGGAACGGCAATGTCGCCAAGCCATCTTGAAGGGGCGTAGCTTCAGCTGCGCCGTTGCAGAGCTTTAAGTTGTCATCCCGAGGAGGGCTTCAGCCCGACGAGGGATCGCTCAGTCCTTGCGCGCCATCACGTGATTTTGGGCCAGGTACTTGGTGCGGATCTCGCGCAGCTTGTTGACATGCTGATCGCTCAGCGTCTGCTGTTTGCCCAGCTGGTGCGTCACCAGCGCGATCTTGGCAAAGTGCTCCACGGTTTCCATATTCATGTAGGCGTTGATCAGGTCAACGCCGTAGGTCACGACGCCGTGGTTCGCCATCAGGATGGCATCGTGGTCGGCCACCAGGGGCGCCAGCGCCTCGGCCAGTTCCTGCGTGCCGGGAGTCTCATAGTTGGCCAGCGGCACCGACCCCAGCGTCACAATCAGTTCCGCGCACAAGGCTCGATCCAGCGCCATGCCGGCCGCCGCAAAACCGGTAGCCGTGGGAGGATGGGCGTGCACCACCGCACCCACATCGCGGCGCCTGCCGTAAATCAGCAGGTGCATTGCAATTTCACTGGAAACGTCGCGCGCCCCGCTTAGCTTCTTTCCCGTCGGATCGACGATCACCAGGTCGTCCGCCTCCAACAGGCCTTTGCTCATCAGCGTCGGCGTGCACAATATGTTTCCGTTCTCCAGGCGGACGGACAGATTACCGTCCGTTGCCGCCACCATGCCATTCTGATGCAGCAATTTGCCGAAGCGAACAATCTCCTGCCGGTGCTTTTGTTCTGTATTCATGCAATGGATCGGCCATCCCGCCGGCGTCACTATGCAGTATCCTACCGCAGCTTTTGCTCGTCGGGAAAGGGAAGATAAGCAGATTTTCGAAGGGGCGCAGCTTCAGCCATGCCCTGAACTTTCCAAACGGGTGCGCCGTCACAGGCCCTAAATTGTCATCCCGACGAGGGCTTTAGAGACTTTGTCGTGACTGGAATTTAAGTTCCGCGATGGAATCAACAGTCCGAGAAACGATCCAACCAGCCGCGCAGCGGCGGGATGACTTTAGCCCGGCTCGTAAGAGCCGGGTCGGAGGGGAAAATAGACCCGAGCCGCAGAGCGGCGGCACCGGTTGCGACACAGTCTCTTTAGCTCGACGAGAGATCCTCTTTTCCCGAGTTTTCAGCAAGCGGTTTCGCCGCTGAGGCAGTCCGCCGCAACTTCATCAGGATTTCCATTAGGACGTCTTTCCCTCCGATGGAGGAAAATGGTGATGTGCTGGTCTCCGACTTCGATTACCACCTTCCGCAGGAGCTGATTGCCCGCCAGCCGCTGGCCGATCGCGCAGCTTCACGCCTGCTGCACGTCGACCGCAAGGGCGATGCGCTGGAAGACCGCCAGTTTCGCGACTTTCCCGACTTATTGCGGCCCGACGACCTGCTCGTCTTCAACAATACCAAGGTGTTGCCGGCGCGGCTGTATGGACATCGAAGCGGCTCGCGCGCGCAGCGCCTGTCGCAGGAAAATCCTGCCGCAAGAGATTTTTTGCGTGGCAAGGTCGAGGTGCTGCTGACGAAACAACTCTCCGCTTCTCCCATGGTGTGGGAAGCACTGGTCCATCCCGGCCGCAAGCTCGGTCTGGGCGAGCGCGTCTATTTCGGCGGCAATGCAGACGAAGCGTCGCACGAACTGGCCGCCGAAATCGTCGGGCGCGGTGCGTTCGGCGAGCGCCATCTGCGTTTCGATCCTGTCGACGACTTCTTCGCCATCCTCAACCGCATCGGCCACATTCCGCTGCCGCCGTACATTGACCGTCCCGACACGCCCGAAGATCGCGAGCAGTATCAGACGGTCTATGCCAAGCCGCCCGGTTCTGTGGCCGCGCCGACCGCAGGCCTGCACTTCACGCCGGAAATTCTGGAAAGCATACGCCAGCGCGGCATCGAGACGGCCGAACTCACGCTGCACGTTGGTCTGGGCACGTTTCAGCCCGTCCGAGTGGAAGTCGTCGAGGAGCACAAGCTGCATACGGAGTGGTTCGAGATCACGCAAGAAGCAGCCGACAAGATCCAGGCCGCCCGCGATGCTGGCCGCCGGATTGTGGCCGTTGGTACGACGACCGTGCGGACTCTGGAGTTCGCAGCACGCAATCCCAAATGTGTCATCCCGAGCGACGAGCGCAGCGAGGAGTCGAGGGCCCTGCATTTATACGACAGCTGGGTGCCCCGTTCTGGCCTTCCTTTGGCCAGGGCGGGGCAGTTATCAGTCAATCCCGATGGCCGCATCATGGGCCAGCGCGGCGAGGCGGACATCTTCATCTATCCCGGCTTCGACTTCCGCGTAGTCGGCGCGATGCTGACCAACTTCCACCTGCCGAAATCAACTCTGCTGATGCTGGTCTCGGCCTTCGCCGGACGCGAGCGAACTCTGCGCGCGTATAAGCACGCCGTTCGCGAACGCTACCGGTTCTACTCTTATGGAGATTGTATGTTCGTGGAGTAAGCAGGAATGACCACACAGACACGGAGGCGCAGAAGACGACGCGGTATCAGGGAACTTGGAAAACCTGAGGATTCCGGGGATTTAACAGAACTGTTTTCCCTGTTCGACTCAGACGTGCCGTATCTCCGTCAAAAGTTCGACCCGCCACCGGCACCGACGAGAATATTATCGAGCGCGCGTCACCTTCCCAAGTCGTAAACTGCAGATAAGTCTCGACGCCCCATGTAGTGCCGTCTAACCAGTCGTGCTGAATCTTCACATTCCCCGTACCTGCAAGCAGTCTGCCGTTCGCAAATGACACAAAGCTGTGGATGTCCCTGTTTGGCAGCAGAACTGTCTGGAGTCGATGCCAGCCGTTAATGTCAAACGATTCAAGGCCTAAGTGACGGTCGAACATCGATCCTTTGCAGAAGCCCGACTCGACAAAATACAGGCGATCCTCTGAGAACGCGACAGACGTTGGGTTCCTGGCCTTCAGCGTTTCTAGATGTAACCACGGATTTACGCTGAAAACGTGAATGGTGTCACGGAACCACGTGCAAGGGAAAGGGGCGGCGACCGCGAATTCTGTACCGTCCAGCTTCCATGAAACAGACGTAACTTGATGCGGTGACTTCCACTGGAACAACAGGCGTCCGCTGTCCAAGTCGTAGGCGAACAATACGGCAGAGTTCGGGAACCCATTTGCTGCGACGATCGCGACGTGTCCGCTTGGAGATGTTTCCAATTTGTTGATGCGAAAACCCTGATCCAGCGGTGGCTCGATAACGCGAAGTGAATTAAGCGTCGCTGCGTCCAGCACATGCACCTTGGTCGGTTCACTCGCAATGAGAAAAAGGCCGTCGGCGGTAAAGCGAACCGTATTAGAAGTCGGCATGCTGTTCGGATACGTCGCCAATCTTGTGTTGCCGATCTTAATTTTTTGCCGATAGTCCCAGACCTCGACAGACTCCACAATTGGCTCCCGAGGCCTTTGTAGAGTGCTCGGTGATTCCACTGTGACTGCGAGTAGCCGGTCGTCAGGAGATGTATCTGCGTCCGTCGTGGTAAACCCCAGTTCCCAGTGCTTGGGTGCCGAATCCTGACCGGATGCAGGGCCAGCCAACATCGCCAGGGCGAACAACACGAGCGTTCGTTGCAACGTCCGCGGTAGGGACATAAAAACATTAAACCATTCTTTGGAGTGCGACTGCGAACCTTACCGGGAGTCGCCATCTGCCCACCGAGGAGCGTATTTTAGGGCGTAGCAGCATCAGTCGCGACTTGTTAGAATTTTCTCTTGCCCACCACTAGGAAACCCGCGAAATCCGCCACCGTCTCCAGCGCAGCCAAATCGGCCAGCGCGGTCAAGCCTGCCATCGCCGTTCCCGCTGAACCGGCAGGCTCCAAAGGCCGCATCTACCTCATCGATACGATGGGCTTCATCTTTCGCGCTTACCATGCGATGGAGAGGATGGGGCGGCCCATGTCGACCAAGACGGGCATCCCAACCAGCGCGACTTACGTCTTCGTCAACATGCTGCGCAAGTTGCGATCTGACTTCGCGCCGCAATATCTGGCCGCGGTCTTCGACGTTGCCGCCCCGACCTTTCGCGACGAGCAGGCCATGGCGATCACCAGCGTCCGCAAGTTCGACAGCAAGACGCAAAGCTACGTTGAAAAACCTTATGACGGTTACAAGGCCAATCGCAAAGCGATGCCGGAGGATCTGACCCAGCAAGTGCCCTACATCCGGCGCGCGCTCGCGGCGTACCGCATTCCTATCCTCGAAGCTCCTGGCTTCGAGGCCGACGACGTCATCGGCACCCTGGCCCGCGAGGCCGCCGACGAGCAGCATGAGGTCTTCATCGTCTCCGGCGACA
>PLBD01000339.1 GCA_003135315.1 Acidobacteriaceae bacterium
AGGCGGGGGAAATCCGGGAAACTCGGCCAGGATGGGGTGGTTGCGCTGCCGGCGCAGGGTTTCGTCACAATAGCTGGGGGGGGGTGCGGCGGATATAAAGCATTGAAAAATAACGGTTAATCATGTTTTTTCCGATTCGGGCTGGAGGCAAAAAGCGAACGCGAGTTCGTGTTCTTGTTCCACGTGGAACATTTTTTCGTTTTCGGGGAGGGCGGCTTTTGGGAGGGTGGCGTCGAAACGGCGGATCGCCCTATCGGATGTTCAGGGTGATGATCTGGGAGCCGGAGACGACGTAGTCGACGGGAGTGGCGGCTTCGTCGACGGCGGACTCTCCGACGACGATCATGTCTTGAGAGCCGCGAAGGCCGTCCATTACGTTCATCACGGAGAGCGGCAGAGTGGGCATCACTTTGTCTTCGACCATTGCCTGAGGGTTGGCCTCCAGCAGCGAGACGTAGACCTCAGAGTTGTTGTGCTCTTTGTTGAGCAGCGCGATGGTGGAGCCGAGATCGAGATGATGGCCCATCGCGCCGGAGACGCGATGCATCTTGTCGAGAGTGTCGCCGTCGCTGACCAGAATGCGCAGAGTGCCGCGGGGAGTGGAGGTGGGAATCTTCACGGAGATGTGGCGCAGAAGGCTGTCGCCGCGATAGGGGCGCAGCAGAGCTTCGATGGTGATCTCGTCTCCGGGGCGGGCTTCGGTGACGTCGGTGCGCGCCGTCTCCAGTCGGGCGGAGCGGCGGTCAGGCACGAGATCGAAGTTCAGCTCGACGCCTTCGATCTTCGGCGTCTCGTAAGGGTTCTCGAAGATGCGGCTGAAGTGTTCGCCGATGGAGAGCGCAATCCCGTAGGCCGTCGGCGTGGAGCCATCAGCCGGAGCGTACATATTCTTCACGCTGAGATTGGGGTAGCCCAGAACCGTGATGCCGCCCTCGAGGCGATAGGTCGTGTCTTCGCCGTATTCGTTCATGCCTTGAATCGCGTTGAACACCGTCGCCATCATCGCGCCCGGAGTGATCTTCGCGTTGTTCAGCACTTCATAGTGAAACTGTTTGGGATGCGAAACGCCGCGGAAGGTCAGGGTCACGGGGATCATGTGGGGCTGCCGATCGAAGCGTCCCAGGATGCCTGCGCGGCGGTCCTGAACGAACGTTCCCACGGGCTCCGTCGTGTTGACGATCTTGAAGGAATTCTGCGGCGACGGCAGCGTCGCCAGCACCGTCGCTTTGGTCATCGGCATATCGACGTTGCCCGATTGCAGGAAGGGATGTCCGCAGGCCAGGAGGTGCGTGTCGTCCAGATAGGTGACCGTGCAGGTGCCCGCGATATTCATGTCGCCGCGCACCAGGATCGCGCTCACTGCCGATCCCGGCTGTAGCGGCTCAGGCTGTTTGTCGTTGCTCACCGATCCCGCGCCCATCACGGGAATAATTCCCGCCGAAGCGAAGTCCTTGCCGAAGAGGCGCAGCGTTTCCGCGCTGAATCCGCTGAACACCAGCGGCGTGTCGATCGGCTTCAGCAGATTGGCATATCCCGATGCCGCCTCGTCCGCGCCGGAGAGTCCCGGCCCCGCAGTCCGGTTGATCCCCGGTTGGGCGTGTCCCACATTGTGGGACACATCCGTCAGCGGCGTCTTGTCCATGGCGTCGATCTCCAGCATCGATGCGGCCGGCGTCACTCCCGCGATCGGCTCCTTGGAAAATTCCCCGATGCGATACGCGATCGCCCCCACGAGTTTGCCCTCGATGTACACCGGACTGCCGCTCATGCCCGCGACCACGCCGGTGTACTCAACCTTCGCGCCGTGCAGCCGCACCAGGATCACGTCAGCCTGCGGCCCCGCCATGTCCCGCAGCACGCCCAGCACTTCCACCTCCATCGCTTCCGGCAGTACGCCTTCGAAGACGGTGTACGCTACGCCGTGCATGCCGGTTTTCACCTGCTCCTCGGGCATGATCTGGACTTTGGGTTCAACGCCGAAGGCGGCAACAGAGGTCAGGCACATCAGCAGTGAGGCGAACGCGCGGCCAAGCATACTTCTGGTTCCTTCTTTCCCTGCCTTGATCCGGCTCGCAAACCGAAAATCGCGGCGCTGCCCATACCAATGCCGGGACATGACCGTCTAATCCACGGCCTGTCCTGCTGTCCCCGCATTGAAACAGAGAGTCTGGAAGTGGATTTATACTAGCAGACAGACGGGCCGGTGAGGCGCTCCGATGTATTCCGACAAACACTCTAAGAAAGCTCTGACTAGGTCGGGCAGCGACGCTCTGTTTACGTCGGGCAACGACGCTCTGATTAAGCCAGGTTTTGAAGGGGACGGCCTTCAGTGTCCATGCCGCAATACCAATGCGGCTTTAGCCGCTGAGGGACTTCGCCTTGACGTTCCGAGTGCCCTTCGTGCGGCGCTGTTCGCCGCAGTGGTTGCGATCATCCTGTTGAGCACTGCAGTTCCAGGCAGCGCCCAGTCCAGCAGCGGCGGCCAAAGCTCCTCGCAACCCAGCCAGCAGCAGCAGGACCAGATGCCCACGGCCGCCGGTGGCCCCGGAGGCGAATCCGGCTCCATCGCCGTGCCGAAGAAGAGTACTTCGGAAGAGCCGCCGCCGGTGCCCAGGCCCAAGCCCGCCGGAGACCCCGAATACTCCCTGCACGTGAATGTGCCCCTCGTTACCGTCGACGCGCATGTCATGAGCAAGGATGGCCGTCCGCTGGCGCTGCCCCTCGACGTCGCCGAGCAGCACTTCAAGGTCTTCGAAGACGGGGTCGAGCAGAAGATCACCAGCGTGACCATCAGCAAAGCGCCCATCACCGCGGTGCTGCTGGTGGAGTTCGCCGCCACCAACTACAACTTCATGTCCGACGCGCTCAACTCCTCCTATGTGTTCGCCTCTACCTTGCAGCCGCAGGACTGGGTGGCCATTGTCGAGTTCGACATGAAGACCCACGTTCTGGTGGACTTCACCCAGGACAAGCAGGCCATCTTCGGCGCGCTGAACGGCCTGCGCATCCCGGGATTCGCTGAGACCAACATCTTCGACGCCATGTATGACACGCTCGACCGCCTGGAGCGCGTTCCGGGACATAAGGAACTCGTGATCGTCGCCAGCGGCCGCGATACTTTCAGCAAACTCAACCTCGACCAGATCCTGAAGAAGGTAAAGTCCACGCCCAACGTGACCATCTACACCATCTGCACCGGCCAGGCCTTCCTGACGCGCGTGCAGGCGATGGGTCCGGCTCCCCAGTCGAACGGCGCCATGATGGACTATCTCCAGGCACAGAATCAGATGGCGGCGTTTGCCCGCATTACGGGTGGCCGCTCCTACGCTCCGCGCCTCATGGGCGAGTTGCCCGCCATCTTTCGTGAAGTCGCACAAGCCATTCGCGACCAGTACACCATCACCTATAAGCCCACCAACACCCGGCAGGATGGCACCTATCGCAAGCTGAAAGTGGAACTGGTCGGCCCCGACAACAAGCCGCTCGTCATCAAGGACGAAAAGAACAAGGACATCAAGTACACCATCATCGCCCGCGACGGCTACACCGCCAAGCACGAAGTGGAGTGAGCCTCGCCGCTGTTCAACAATTGCCTTAGCAAAGATGGAAGCTGCTTTAGCAAAGGTGGAAGCTGCTTTGGCAAAGATGGAAGCTGCTTTAGCAAAGATGGAAGCGCCGGGCTTTAGCCCGGCGAATTCGGAGAGATATCAGAACGGCTTTATTAGCCGCGGCGCACAGGTAGATCTATAAGGGCGGCTTTACAGGCAACTGAAAAGTCGCTTCGGGCGAGCGCTTTGTAACAGGGCACGACTTCAGTCGTGCCGACAAGCTGTTCATTTTTTGTCATCCCGTGCGGCCTTCAGGCCGCGAGGGATTTGCTTTTCCCGGGGTGCCCCGGGTCTCGCGGTGTTCGAGACCCGGGACTCGCGCCCATAACGATCGGATCTGGCCAACGGTCGCAACCAGGTTGCGAACTCGGAGAAATGGTTCGCACCTCCGGTGTCCACGTTGAGCCGCTTGGTTTTGCGCGCAGATGAACGGCTACTTATTGAGCAGCTTTGTCAGCCGGCCGGTTTCGTGTGCTTTGTCCTGCATTTCTGAACTGACCCGGGCCAGCAGCGAACTCCATGCCTGTTTCGCCGCGCTATCGAAGCGCGTGCCGGCTGTCTCGTGCAAGGTATCGATCAGGGTTTGGCAGAATGCCAGGTAATGCTCCTCAACCACGCCGTGCTCTCGCAGATGGCGGGAGCCCAAATCGCGTAGAGCTGGACGCAAGCTGTCGAGATTGTCGAGTGAGGAATATATGAGCTTCAGGACCTCGGCCAGCTTCTCGGCCTGCTGCTTTATGTCGCCAGGGAACATCTCTCGCATCTGGGGATTCTCGAGGAATAAGCGGTTGTAAAACAGCAAGGTAACCACCTCTTCCTTGCCTTCCATCAACTGGAAGCTCTTACGTACGCTGCTGATTTGTTCTGGAGTCATGCAGCTTGCTTCAATCCTTCCAGACGCCGGCTTGTGTCCTGGGCCAGTGGTGTCTGAGGCATCGTACCAACGAAGTTACAGGGGGCAAAGCTCTTTCTTGGCCGCCAACCGAATCTGGCAAGCGATTCAGCCAGGGGTCGCATCCGGAGGGCAGCGCGTGGTCACGGAATCCTCTCCGCTTGCCGGCCCAGCCTGTAGTAAAATCGTCGGGCTCTTGCTGTCAGCAAGAAAATTTCAGTTTCGAAATCAACAAGGAGATTCTCGATGAAAGGGCTATATAAAAAGGCTGGGCTGTGTCTGGCATTGTTGCTGGCCGCGTCCATCCTCGCTCCCTCGGCTTTCTGCCAAGGCCTGCCGTCGTTCGGCAACGTTGTGATCGTGATGGGCGAGAACACGGATTACTCTACCAGCTACAACTCCAGCAACATGCCCTTTTTGACCTCCCTCGCCAACCAGTACGGCCTCGGAGTGAACTACTACTCGGACACCCATCCTTCCATCGGCAACTATCTCAACCTGGCCACCGGGAATATTCTCACCGACGACGACAGCCAGACTCCCGAAAGCTTTCCGGTCTCGCTGAATAACATTGCCCTCGAGGTGCAAAACGCGGGCGGGACCTGGAAGGACTACATCGAGGATCTCCCCACCATCGCGACTTGCAAAGGGCTGAATAAGGGGACCTACTACGTCCGCCACGATCCGCTGGAATACATGACCACCATCAACACGGAGAAAAGCAACTTTGTGTGCTTCGGTGAGCTCGCCAACGATCTGCTCAGGCACAAGTTGCCCAACCTGTCGTGGCTCGTGCCCAACGGGTGCGATGACGCGCACGACTGCTCCATCCAGACCTTCGACAACTGGCTGAAGGATGAAATCGGCGGCCTCTTGTTGAAGAGTTCCTACTTTCAGCCCGGAGGCACGGGATTGCTGATCATCGTTTTTGACGAGAACGCCAGCGACGGAAGCCCGGATTGCGAAACCACGACCGAAGGTCTGGGTTGCGGCGGCCGCGTGGAACTCGTCGTCGTCAGCCCCTACAGCAAGAAGGGATACCAGTCGCCCGGCGGCGACACCCGCAACTACAACAACAGCTACGATGAAGGCGACATCCTGCGCCTGATGGCACAAGGACTCGGCCTGCCCACGTCCAATCTTGGCTGGGCTACCAATGGATTGCCTATGGCTGATTTCTTCTCCACCGAGGCTGATTCCGTTTCTACCGAGGACAAGCACTGAGGCTTCCAGGGCTCCGAACACAGCGCGGGCGCAAGAGGTGAAGCAACAATGACTAACATCCTCATCATTGTCGCCGGTGTCAGCGGGGCCCTGCTCGTTCTCTTCCTCGTCACCCGCACCATGGCTGCGCCCTCCCGCAAGGAGTCGAACGACTTCACGGGGGCCGTCGTGGCCGTCATCGGCACCACCTATGCCGTCATCCTGGCCTTCACCCTGGCCGGCGTGTGGAACATGTTCCAGCAGGCGCAGGCCAACGAAGAGCAGGAGGCCAACTCCCTGGTCAACGTTTTCCGCATCGCCAGCCAGTTACAGGACCCCAATGCGCGCGCCATCCAGGGCCTCTGCGCGCGCTACGCCGACAACGCCCTGGACCGGGAGTGGCCCGCGATGCTGAACCGCCAGCTGCCGCCGGAAGGCGGCGAGATGATCGATCAGTTCTGGCAGCTTGCCGGACAGGCCCAGGCGCGTGCCCAGCCCAATGCCATTGCGGCGTATCAGCTCATGGAGGAGTTACGGGGACTGACTCAATACCGCCGCACCCGGGCCACCCAGAGTCGCGAAACCCTGCCCTTCATCCTGTGGGCGGTTCTGATCGCAGGTGGCGTCATCACCGTCGTCTCTGCCTGTTTCTTCGGCGTGGCCAACTTCCGCATTCACCTGCTTCAGGTGTTTATGCTGAGCTTCCTCATCTCGCTCGTGCTCGTGGCCATCGCCAACGTCGACCGTCCCTACCAGGGACCGCTGAGGGTGACGCCTGAGGGTTTTCGCAATGCCGCCCACACCCTGCACCAGATGCCGAGTCCGTAAATGAGCTCAGGCCCGTTCTGCTTGCCTGGCAGCTCAGTGCATGTCGCTCATACCGCCGCCGCTTCCTGCCCCGGATTGCGGAAGCATCTTGACGCTGGCTACGTGCAGCGAGCCGCTGCTGTTCATGCTGCCGGTCACCTGTACGTGATGTCCAACATGGTCCTTGACCGCGTCGGGGTTTTCCAGGGAGATGATCTGTTGGCCCTTGTCGGTGACGAAGACCGGCTTCTCGCCGGCCCCCACGCATTTCTTCGCGCAGGCTTCGTGGGAGGCGTTCGCGCCACTGGCGCCGCATTTGGAGTCGCTGACCCATCCGTTCCAACTCTGGTCCTTGGCAACGGCCAGCACGGTCATGGAGCAAACATAGAGCCCGATCACTAGCAGAACGCGCTTCATTTTCGATCTCCTGAATTGAATTGGCCGCTTATGGCCACCCGGAATTTCCAGCCAATAGCACCTCTCCGCGGCGGCAACTACTGTTGCACGGTGTGCCCTTCCTTCATCTCTGGATACGTCGCGGACCACCCCACGGATTGCCGTTGCGGCAAGTTTATTCCTTTAGGAGGGCCTTGCAAAAAAAAACCGGCGGAATTGTGCGTGACAACTAGCTTTCGTGCGAGCCGTGAAGTAAGAAGCTGAAATCCGGAGCGCCGCAGGCGCGCAACAGTCTAGCCCAGCACGGAGCGAAGCGGAGTGCTGGGTAAGGTGGGGAAAAATGCTGAGCCCCTCGGGGGCGACACCGTTATCACGCAGACACTTCAGTCGTGCCGACAAGCCGTTTATTTTTGTCAGCCCGCGATGGACCGGCTGTTCCGCCGGTCCCCGCACATTCGCGGTTTTCGCATGTGTGGGACTCGTGCCCTCCTTTATTCTCTTGTCATCACGAGGAGGCCTTCAGGCCGACGAGGGATCTGCTTTCGCTTGCAGCGCCAAAAATTACTCAGGCGGGGACGGGACGCCTTGGCTGGCAACTGACAACTGGCTACCGACAACTGTCTCCCACTACTCTTCGTGCCCCCGGTAGCTGGCGCGCAATTCCTGAACAATCTCTTCCGCCGCCTGCCGTCCCTGCTCGAACATGTTCGGCGGAAACGAGATCGCTCCCACTCGCGCGTGTCCGCCGCCGCCGTAGCGCTCGCAAATCTTCGCCAGGTTCTCCATGTGCGTCGCCGTCGTCCACGGATTCGATCCCACCGACACCTTCGTCCGGAAGCTGCTCTTGCTCAGCCCCACGCTGTACACGCAATGCGGATACAGATAGTACGGGATAAATTTGTTGTAGCCCTCCAGGTCGTAATCCGTAACGTCGAAGTAGATGGTGCCGTCCTTGCATTGCGCTCGCTCGCGCAGGATCTCGATGGAGCGGCGGTGGCGTTCCATGAGTTGCGGAAGCCGGTCCGCGATCGCCGGTTGCGCAACGATTTCCGCCAGCGGCTTATAGGCGAGCAGCTGAGTCAGGCCGGGGATGAACTGCGGGTCCTGGTTCGACTCGATCAGCATGGTGAGCTTGGTGGCCGGCGTTTTCATTTCCACCGCCGCCTGCGGGCTGTCGTACAGCGCTCCGTCGATGATGTCCGCCCACTCGATCATCTCCGCTGCCGGCGCGGGATTGAAGCCGAAGCGCTGCTCCGTTACGGTCGCGATGAACTTGGTACAGGAGCGGAAGCCGGGATCGTAGAACTTCATAGTGCTCTGCTGCCGCTCAAAGTGCGAGGCGTCCTCGGGCGTCAGGAAGGCGCTCTGATGATGATCGAACCACCACGTCACCCGCGACGACGAAGAATACTTGAAGTCGACGATGGCGTTCTCGTCGCCGGTGAAATCGGCTTCGTCGAACAGCGCCCCCGCGCGATGCACCAGTCCCTGGTACTCGAACTCGGCGTGCTCGCGTATCCGCTCGCGGTAAAACCGCGTGAACAGCGCCGCCGAGCACGCGCCGTCGAAACACTTGTCGTGATAAAAGACCTTGATCCTCACAAACCCTTTCCGCCGCAGTAAAGCTGTTCAGTATAGAGGAATGTCCCCTGCCGTCGCTGGTCAGGACATGAAAAGTAAATACAAATGACATTTTCCAGCGGTGGATGTCAAGCGGAGCGTGCCGAAAACCGTTCACCACAGAGACACAGAGGCACAGAGTTTTCTTGCTGTCTCTGTGTCTCTGTGGTGGATTACTCCGTCGGCGGCCGCAGGATCGCCAGCATGCGCAAATCCAGCGCGGCGTGTAGCACCATCGGAAGCAGCAGATTTCCCGTCAGCAGGAACAGCAGACCCAGCAGCAAGCCGGTCACCGCGCTTGAAGCCACCCCGCTCGTGCCGGCATACAGGTGGTTAAGTCCAAACATTACCGAGGAAATCAGCAGTGCCAGCGTGAGGTTCAGCGTCCAGGGAAACACGTGCAGGTAATGCAGCAGGAATCCGCGAAACAGCGTTTCCTCGCACACCCCCGCCGTGATGCAGAGAAACACCCACCAGCGCCGCTCCGTCCACGTCGCCGGGAAAAAGTAATCGAACGATTTCAACGCGTCGGCCGAGGAATACTTCCGCGGCTGCTTCTTTACTTTCTTCCAGAAGACCACGGCAAGCGGCAGCAGCGTGAGCGCAACGAAAAGCGCAATCACCACTTCCACTACATAGAAAACCCAGGCGTGTTCCAGCAGCCACGGAATCTCGCCCGGCGCGGGATTGATGGTGAACAGCGCCCGCCAGCCCACGGCAACCAAAGCCACAATGCTGGAAATCCACAGCCACGC
>PLBD01000208.1 GCA_003135315.1 Acidobacteriaceae bacterium
GCATCGCGCATGGCGGCCAGGTCGACCACCGCGGGCACGCCGGTGAAATCCTGCAAGAGCACGCGGCTGGGCATGAAAGCGATCTCCTGCGAAGGAACGCTCTTGCCGGTCCAGGAGGTGAGCGCGCGAATGTCGTCGGCCTTGACCGATTTGCCGTCTTCGCGGCGCAGCAGGTTCTCCAGCAGAATGCGGAGCGAGAATGGCAGGTGCCCAATCGGACAACCCTGTTTTTCCAGCGCGTCAAGACGGTAGACTTCAAACTCCCGCTTGCCCGCGCGGAGGATGGAACGACTGCTAAAGCTGTTCATGGATGAGTCCCTTCTTACTTAATATTGAAGACTTGATGGAGGGCGCGGATTCCAGCAAAAATAAAGAGCAAATTTCAAAAAAAAGTGTGCCGTCCCTACGGGACTCACGTTCATTTTTGACTTTACCCAGCACTCCGCCTGCGGCTGCGTGCTGGGCTAGAGTATTTCTCTCCTCCGGCGCTCCGAATTTCGGACTTCCTGCGAAAAGCAGATCCCTCGCGGGCTAAAGCCCGCTCTGGATAACAAAACTAAACGGCTTATCGGCACGACTGAAGTCGTGCCCTGTTACAAAGCGCTCCCAGAGCGACTTTTTCCGCGGCCTGTAAAGTCGTGCCTGACATCGCAATCGTCTGTTTATGGTTGACCTGCTCGTGGATTACACAAAGCAGAACGAATCCATGCGATCAGCGCAACTAATTATCTTAACTCGCCGGTGAGAGGAGTGAATACAACTTATAAGGAAGGCCGCTGGCGGCACGCTCAGCGCGCCTTTTTCTGTAGCTCCGAGCACTGGTCGTGCAATTTGGCGTCGTGGGTGAGGCCGTCGGCTATCATGCACTCGTCGAGCGCGGCCTTGGGATCGGAGTCCTTCAGCAGGTTGGTGAGCATGAGGTGCGGAGTGGGCCAGTCGGGCGAGAGCCGGGCGGCAATGCGCAGCTCGGCGATGGCCGAGGTCATGTCCTTCTTTTTCTGATAGACGATGGACAGATTGTAGTGGGCGCTGGCGTTCTTGGGCAGCAGATGGATGGCCTCGCGGTACTCGGCGATGGCCTCATCGGGGCGGCCGGCATCGTCCAGCACACTGCCCAGATTCATGTGAGTGTTGGCGATGTTATAGCGGTCCTGTTCGCTGATCTTCTCCTTGGGCTCCAGTTCCAAAGCCGCGCGATAGTGCTGAATGGCGCCGTTGAAGTCGCGGCGGGTGTAAAGCACGTTGGCCAGATTATTGTGCGCGCTGGCCATTTTCGGATTGAGCCGCACTGCCTCCTGGTATTCGGCGATGGCGCCGCTGAGATTGCGGTTGTGCTTCAGCGCCAGTCCCAGATTGTTGTGGGCATTGGCGTCATTGGGCCGCAGGGCGATGGCGGTCTTGAATTCCGCGATGGCTTCGGCATAGCCCTGGCGGTCGAGGTAGACGCGTCCGAGGTTGTAGTGGGCGTCAAAATAATCGGGGTATATCTTGATCGCCTCTCTGTACTCGGCGACGGCGTTTTCGCCGTTGCCCTCGCGCTCGAATATCGTGCCCTCGTGAAAATGGCGCTCTGCATCTTCAGGAATGACCTGCTTTACCGCCGCCGCCGGTGTGGTTGGGGGCGGAGTGGCCGCGGAAGGCGGAGTGGGGATCAGCGGAGCCGGCAGCTTCGGGGCAGGCTGAGGTTGCGGAGCATCCTGGGCGAAGAGCAAACCGCCACCGAGCAGGAAAAAGATAAGGGCGGCAAGAAGGTTGCGCAGCAACGACATTTCGGTTCGATGTCTCATGATGCAAACGGGAAGGCCCAGGTTGCGTGCGCTGGGTGGAGCAACGTTTCAGCGGCTGCGTGAGAACCGTGCCGCCCCCGAGGGGCTCGGCATTTTTTCGCACGTTACCCAGCACTCCGCCTGCGGCTGCGTGCTGGGCTAGGATATGTCGCGCCTGCGGCGCATGATTTCCGCGGGTGACATGCCGCCGCCAAGGACAAAACTCATTCTCACGCAGACCCCGAAGGCGTGCTTCACCCGTCGCCGACAGCACCGATTGTGAAACTTCTTCCCGCTAGAGTATATCGTTTGCGCAACCAATCGCGTGCGGGCCGTCACCGGGCTGGCGTTTCCTACTCCTGCGTCTTCGGCGAAGGTTCATGGACAGTTGCGACCGCCAGCTTCATCGCCTGGAACTGGCCGGTCTGGTAGCCGTACGCCCGATGCGGCAGCCGCGCCGCTTCTTCCTTAATCGCCTTGGAGCGGTCGCCGGGATTGGGATGGTCCGACAGGAATACCACGGCGGACGGGCCGCTCTGGTTGTTGAGATTGGTGAAGAACCTGGCCAACTGGATGGGATCGTAGCCCGCCTCGGCCATGATGTGTGCGCCCATCAGGTCGGCCTGGCTTTCGTGGATGCGGTTGAACTTCAGCAGCACGCTGTTGGCGCCCAATCCAATGCCGAGTTCGGCGAGCTGTCCCACCAGGGTGTCGCTATTGGTGAGCTGGCCGGCGAGGGCCACGGGAATCTGAATCAGGTCCACCTTGCTGGCCTGGTTGGTGCCGTGACGCAGAATCACGTGCGACATCTCGTGGGCGATCGCGCCCGCGAACTGCGCCTCATTGGCAACTTCCCGCAGCAGCCCGGTGTTGATGAACATCGGGCCGCCCGGCAGAGCGTAGGCGTTCATCGCAGGGTCGGCGACGATCTGGAAGGTAAAGGTGAATCCGCTGGCTTTCGCTTCCCGCGATGCCGTCAGCCGTCTGGTCACGGAGTTCACATAGGCGGTGAGGACGGGATTGTGGACGATGGTCACACGCTCGCGTATCTCCGCCGCGGCCTCCTGGCCGAGCTGAACGTCCTGCTGCCGGGTGAACAGGTTGAAGCCGGGCTTAAACTGCGTGGGACCGGGGGCGGCTGCGGCGGTGGAGAGCAGCAGCGTTGCCACGACGGCAAATTTCGTGGAGCGGCGTATTCGATCCGCGAGCCTGCAATGCATGGAACGTGCCCGAGCGCATTTTACATCCGCGGATGGCAGGGTGAGCGGAACCTTGCCGATGAACGCCGGCGGATGGAGCCGACCACCGTCCACCCCAACTTCTCTTGCAGCAGGGTACAAGAGCTGCGATATCATCGAACCTCTGCTTACGGGTGATGACGAAGTCTATCGCGATGGATCAACGCAGCTTCCAGAGCTTACTGCGGCGCACGGTGGCCTTGCCGGTGGTGCTGCTGGTGTTGCTGGCGCTAATGTTGGCTGCCGAGACCCTGTTGCTCTCGTGGTCGCTGCGCTGGGTCGATCACTCAGATCATGTGATTGCCGAGGCCCGCACGGCGATGCGCAGCGTGGTGGAGATGGATACCGCGCTGCGGGGATACTACCTCACCGGCGATCAGAGTTTTCTGGAATCCTACGATGAAGTGAAAGCGAAGCTGCCGGAGCAACTGGAAGCCATCCTGAAGCTCACGGCCGATAATCCCAGCCAGCAGGCGCGCCTGCGCCAACTGAAGCAACTGGACCTGGCCTGGATGCAGTGGGCCGACTGGCAGATCATGCGCGGACACCGGGTCCCGCCGTCGCCCGAAGAACTGATCGCCGGCCAGCAAGTGATGTCAGCAATCCGCGACAAGCAACGGGATTTTGTGGCTGCCGAGGAAGACTTCCGGAATGTTCGCTCGCGGCGCGCCAAGCTGCTCAATGGGGCCGTGATCGGTTCGGCCATCGGAATGTCCCTGCTGGTCGCGGTACTTCTGTTTACCCTTACCCGGCGGGAATTGCTGGCGCTATCGTCCACATACGAAGATCACCTGCGGGCGGAAGCCGCGCAACAACAGCAACTCAAGGAAAGCCGCGAGCTGTACCAGATCACGCTCAAGAGCCTGGGCGACGCTGTGGTCTCCACCGATCCGGAAGGCAATATAGCGTTCCTCAACCCCGTAGCGCAGCAGCTTACGGGATGGGATTATGCCGTAGCCGCGGGCAGGTCCTTCGGCGAGGTCATGCGCCTGAGCAATGAACGGACCCGGTTAAACGTCGACGACCCGATTGCGGCGGTGCGCCGAGCGCAGAAGGTGATCGGTTTCTCCGACGGCCTGACGTTGACCAGCCGTAGCGGGCATGAGTATCCGGTCGAGTTGACGGGAGCGCCGATCCTTAACGACCGGGGCGTGGTGGTGGGCGTGGTGGTTGTGTTCCGCGACGTGACGCAGCGGCGCCAGACCGAGCAAATCCTGCGGACCAGCGAGCGTCTGACGCTGGCGGGACGGCTGTCGGCGACCATCGCGCATGAGATCCGCAATCCTCTGGATACGGTCACGAACCTTGTTTACCTGCTCCAGCATGAGCCGGCGCCAAGTCCGACCGCGATGCAGTACCTGCAAATGGCCAGCGATGAACTGGCGCGCATCGCGCAAATCACCGGCCAACTGTTGACGTTCCACCGCGAAGCCAGGAGTCCGGTGGAGGTGAGCCTGACGGAAGTGCTGGAAAGTGTCCTGACGCTGTTCGCTCCGCAGATCAAACAGAACCATATTGTGGTGCAGTGCCGCTTCGACACCGATCGCCGGGTGCGAGGATTTCCCGGCGAGTTGCGCCAGGTTTTCTCCAATCTGGTGGGTAACGCGATTGAGGCAATGGCAAAGGGAGGCCAGCTCATCCTGCATTCACGAGAGTCGTGCCTGGCGTCGAATCCGGCGCGCAGGGGCGTGCGCGTGACCGTGCTCGACAGCGGAATCGGCATTCCCGTGGGCGTCCGCCGAAACCTGTTTGCCCCGTTCTACACCACCAAAGGCGAGAAGGGCACCGGTCTGGGACTTTGGATCAGCCGCGGCATCACGGAAAAACACGAAGGCACGATCCATGTGAGCAGCCGTACCGGCAAAGGGCGGAGCGGCGCCGCATTCTCGGTGTTTCTTCCGTTCGAGCAGGAGCTTGGACTGCTGGACGCAAGCGCCGCCCCGCCGAAGGTGTAAGCCGTTATCAACCGCGTCCGCGGTCAAGACGGTAGTGGTAAAGAACCAGAATCACACTGAGGAAAGGGAATGGCTTCGGGTTCGGGGAAAGGTTCGGGGCAGAAAAGCAAGGGCGAACCTCGTACGAGAGAGGACGCAGCGGTCCGATCTGGCTTTCTGGCTTCGCCCAAGGCGCCGTGGATTTTGGCGGCCGTGCTGGCGCTGCTCACCATCGCCGTTTACTCGCCCGTCCATCGTCATCCGTATTTCACGCTGGATGATGGACCGTATGTCGTCAACAATCCGCATCTGCTGAGCGGGTCGGCGTGGGACACGATCGCCTGGGCGTTCACCACGTACGACCTGGCCAATTGGCATCCCGTGACCTGGCTGTCGCACGCGGCCGACGCGCACCTGTTCCAGTCGGCTTCCGGCCATCATGACATGAACCTGCTGCTGCACGTCGTCAATGCGCTGCTGCTGTTCTGGGTGCTGCTGCGCGCGACCGGCTACCGCGGACGCAGCTTTATGGTGGCGGCGCTGTTCGCGGTCCATCCTATTAACGTCGAGACGGTGGCGTGGATTGCGGAGCGCAAGAACGTGCTCAGCCTGCTGTTCTTCTTGCTGGCGCTGGGAGCTTACCGCTGGTACGCCGCGAAGCCGCAGGTCGGACGCTATGTTGCCGTGGCGCTGCTCTACGCTTTGGGCCTGATGGCCAAGCCGCAGGTGATTACTTTCCCCTTCGTTCTGCTGTTATGGGATTACTGGCCGCTGCGCAGAATGTTTCCCGATGAGCGCGAGACTTCCTCGTCCGGCGCGATCCCCGCGCAGAAGGCTTCCTGGCTGGTGCTGGAAAAGCTGCCGCTGCTGGCCTTGTCGCTGGGCAGCGCGATCATGACCATGAAGGCGCAAGGAGCGGCGGGCGCTCTGCGGTATTATCCGCTTTCCATCCGGCTGGGAAATGCGATTGTTTCGTATGTCCGCTATCTCGGGAAGGCGTTCTGGCCCGCGAATCTGGCGGTGTTCTATTCCCATCCGGAGTTGACCGCGTGGCAGGTTGGGTCGGCGTTACTTCTCCTGCTTGCGATCACCGGATTCGTCCTCCAACAANNGCGTATCTCAGCTTCATCGGCCTGTTTCTGATGGTCTGCTGGGGCGTCGCGGAGTTGGCCAAACAAAAGGAGCTGTCACCTGTATGGCTGGCCGCGCCCAGCGTGGCTGTGCTGCTGGTGCTCACTGTCGTCACGCATATCCAACTCAGCTACTGGAGCGATAACGTGACCCTGTGGTCGCGGATGGTGGCAATCTCGAGCGGCAGCTATGAGGTGGAAGAGAACCTTGCGGTCGCGCTATTGGAGAGCGGACAGACTGAGCCCGCCATGCAGCACTTTCAGCGTGTGACCGCGCTGGTGCCTTCGTCTCCGGGAGCGCTGGGGCGCGAGCTTGCCGGCTATGCCGCGGTGGCGCACTTGTATCTGGGCGCTTACGAGCAGCAGCGCGGACAGCCGGCCGAGGCCATCGCGCATTACAAGAAAGTGCTCGGACTGGCGCAGGACTTTGCCTCGCAGAACGTTTACGCCAACCTTCCCCCGTTACTGAGCCGGATGAGGGCCGCGGCGTTGGGAAACATGGGAGACGCCTATTACGCTCTGCGCGACTTGCCCAATGCCAGGACCAGCTTTGAAGCGGCCTTGCAACTGGATCCGAGCAGCCCGCGGCAGTGGATTGGCCTGGGCGTGGTGGACCAGAAGTTGGGAGATGCGGGCGCGGCCGCGCAGGCCTTCTCGCGAGCGACAGAGATGCAGCCCTCCGCGGTGGGATACCTGTTGCTGGCGCACGCGCTGGAACAGAGCGGCCATCCACCGGAAGCGCAGGCCGCGCGGCAACAGGCGAACCTCCTGACACCGAATCCCGCGGCTGCCGAGCAGGCCGTGGAGAAACTGCTGGCGCAGTAGGGAAGCCCTCACCGTCTAAAGTCGGTTCGGGATGACAAAATAAGGCTTGTGGCGGCACACCTAAAGGTGTGCCCTTTCAAAACCGGGTGCAGCCGAGTTCTTCCGCCGCCTGTTAGTACGTAAAGGATTCAATCTCGGTCACACCAGAGTCAGGGCCGTCGACGAAGCCGGACCGCTGGCTGGGGTGCAGTGCAATGTGCATGGGAACCACGTTGAACGTATTGGAGAAGCTGAATCCGTTAAGCGTTTCCTTCAGGTTGCCGTGCGTGTCGTAAACGTAGATGGTGCTGCCGCTGGGCGCGGAACTGGAGTCGGGCTGGGCGACCAGGAACAGCTTGTTGACGGGATCAAACTCGACATCGGCGCCGCTGAACTGCTGCTGTCCACCTGATCCCGGCAGCACAACCGTGAAACCGGTCTGGGTGCTGAGATCGTAGAATTCCACGCTGGCGTCATCTTCGGTGTCGGTACAGAAAATGCCGTCCGCGGAATCCATGGCGATTCCGTTCACAAACCCGAACCCGATCCCCTCAAACTCCGTAAACGTGCCCGCAGTGAGATCAACCACGCCGATGACGGGCCGGGTATCGAACGCTCCGGTCCCTCCGCCGAGCACCGCCTGATTGGTGACGCTATCGTAGGCGATGGGCGGGGGTACGCTGCCAAAATTGGTCGAGTCCGTGATCTTGACGACCGGGCCGAACGTGTTGTTGGCGACGTTGGAGCTGAATACCCAGGGGATGAATTCGTCGCTGTTGTCGTAGGCAAATACGGCGACGTTCGGGACTCCCTGGCTGCGGCTCACGCCGGTGGGCATGATGAGGTGCTGTGCTCCGATGGGCGGGTTCCAGACGCCGGTAATGCGGTTCGCACTGAGCGGGTTCACGACGTCGAAGACGCGGCTGCTGACGAAGAGGTGCGATACGATCTCGTGTTCAAACAGCCCAACACTGTTGCCGACCACGCCCAGGGTGATGAAGTCATCCTGCGAGTGGGATGGTTGCGTCAAATCCACCACGCTGAGGATCTTGCCGGTGGCCTGGTTAAACGTCTCGACCGCGGCCAGCACATTGCCGTTGGAAAGTGTCTTGGATTCCGCCAGCAAGCCCTCGGTACCGTTCTGATCGATGTCAAACCCAAAGATTTGCCCGCCAAACTGGCTGTGAACCATGATCCCGCCTGGTCCCCCCGGGGAATTGGGCTGGGGTTCGCCGGTCTGCCCGAACGCCACGGCGCCACAGAGAATCAGTGCAGCAAGGCAGAATGATGAGCGGATGGAGACGGCACAAAATCGCGAGATGGTCGTCAGGTTACTTGCGCAGCGCATTTTCGTCGAGTCCTCGGATGCTTTCAGGAAATACCCGCCCCGTGCGGGGATTGACACCACCGATGCTAGGGCAGCGGCGCGCTTGTATTGTCATAGGTTTGTCAAAGAATTGTGAACCCTCTGGCGCAGTGTTCAACGGATAATCGGAGCTACCAGGACTAGTCGTCGTTGGAGGCCGCCACTGAGGCAGCCAGGCGTTGGGCCTCGCGGTAACAGCGCTCGGCATTCGCCGAATCGCCCAGGTCGCTGTAGAGGTGCCCCAAGTTCGCCCACGCCTGGGCTCTTACTGCGTCATCCTTCGACTCAGAAACGACTTTCTGATAGTACGGAAGCGCCTGTTGCAGGTTCCGGCGCTCATGTTCGAGCATGGCAATCCTGAACGCAATGGCGACTTCACTCGAAGGGTCCTGCGCCGCCCGGTAGTAGTGGGTCAAGGCTTCTTCGTTTTGACCTTGCGCGGCGTAGTAGTTGCCAAGACGTTCCTCGGCAACCCAATTGTTGTGGGTTACGTCCAGCGTATGGGTCCACAGAGTAAGGCGGTCGCGCCAAAATCCCACTTGATAACGCGTGGCCAGTGAGAGCGCGATCAGTGCTCCCAGGCTGACCCCTGCCAGTACAGTTCTCGGCAGACGGTAACGCTCGGCCAGGTCCGCCACGCCCCAGCAGATCATGATGAGCAGGCCCATGAGAGGTATGTAAACGTAACGATCGGCCCAGGCGAAGACGGAGAGTTGCACCACTCCGATGGTGGGTATCGAAGTTCCCAGAAACCAAAGCCATCCGGTCACCAGGTAGCCGCGGTCCCGGTTCGCGATGACCAGACCAGTTACTCCAACCAGGACAAGGAAAGCTACAGCCACTTGACCCCATGGCAACGCGTGGCCCGCGTGAAGATACATAAGCGCCAGATGATCCGGCCAGAATGTCTTCTGGATGTAGCGTCCGTAAGAAAGGACGGCGTTGCCCAGCCGGATGTACAGCGGGTAACTCCAATTCTCCGCCGTTTTTTCCCCATTCATCGTGAGAAAGGCATCCAGCAGCGCGATACCGAACAGGAGAAATTTCTCACTCAGCAGCGCGGAGAACTTCTGCCGCGGCAGTTGACCATCATCGGAAGCTTCGCCGGAAGGCTGTCCCCATGGAAGAGTGCGGCGCAGGGGCCAGTAATCCCACAGCAGGAGCACGCACGGCAGCGCGATCACCTGCGGCTTGGCCAGCAAGCCGAGAGCAAAGAAAACCGCAACCAGGGCCATCCCCCGCCGTTTGGGATGGTACACATAACGCCGGTAAGCCGCCAGCGCCAGCAGGAAGAACAGGGTGCTGAGCATCGTCTTGCGCTCGGCAATCCAGGCGACATTCTCGACATTGATGGGATGCAGCGCGAACAGCGCCGCCACCATCAGGCTGCGCCATCTGTATCCCGTGGCCCGCAGCAGGATCCAGAAGAGCAATCCGGCGTTTAGCGCATGCAGCAGAACGTTGACGTCATGATGAGGGCCGGCGTTCAACTGAAACATCTGCACGTCGAGACTGTGAGAAATGAAGTCTACCGGCGTGTAGTTGCCAAGATAGTAGTGCGAAAACGCCCAGTGAAGAGCTGCCCAATTGAGAGGTCCGACAACGTGGTGATTGTTGTAGACGTAGGCATCGTCATCGATATCGATAAAGGGGTAATGATGGACGGGGTAGTAAACCGCGAAGACGGCAAGGATGAGAGCCAGAACGAGAACGAGGTCCTGCCGGCTTGCGGGGCCCCCGGTTTCAAAGTTGATCCTGGACTTGCCGGCACCTACAGCTTCGCTAACCAATGGGTACCCCGTGGGGCAAAAGTATATGACACGGGCTGATTGAGAAGCCAGACCAGATGGGCTGGCTGCGCGGAGATTTTTTCCGGCGCGAAGGCGTCACTGGCGATCCGGCACGCGCCTGGCCTGCTCCATGCATTCTTTCGATTTCGCTTTGTCTCCGAGCGCGCGATAGGCTTTGGCCATTCCCACCCAGGCATTGATTTGCAGTTTGGGCTTTCCGCTCTTGTCCTCCACCACGCGCTTGTAATAGACAAGCGAATCCGCAAAATCTCCTCTCTGCAACAGGTAGATGGCAACGCCCATATTGGAGGTCCCGTCGCCCGGCGAGAGGGCGAGCGCCTTGTAGAAGTGCGGCATGGCTGCCTCCACCCTCCCTTCCATGGCCAGGGCCGAACCCAGCTGGCTTTCGGCCAGCCAGTTATCGGCCGATATTTGCAGGGCATGGGTCCACAGAGCTTCATCGCTTTGCCAGTAGTTAATCTGATGGCGGGCCAGCAACGCCAGGGCCAGCAATGCCGCGACGCTGACGCTCGGCAACAGAACAGCCGGCAGGTGCAGATGCTCGCTGCAATCCGCTACTCCCCAGCAAATCATGAGGAACAGGCCGATGAATGATACGTAGGCATACCGGTCAGCCATGGACTGCACGCCCACCTGCACGATGCCCAGCGTCGGGACCAACGTTCCCAGGAACCAGAACCATCCCACCGGCAGGTAACGGTAGCGCCGGCCGACGATCACCAGAAAGGTGATCGCCAGCACAACCAGACCGGACAGGGCCACGTTCCGCCAGTTCAGCGATTCGCCGGGATGCAGGTACAAAACCGTCAGGCGCGTTGGCCAGACGGCTTTCTTAACATACAAACCGTAGGAAAGAATCGCATTGCCCACCCGTGCGAGACGCGAAAACGGCATGCGGGCGGATTGCTGGACATGCAGGGTGATGACGGCCGACACCGCGGCGATGGCCAGCAGCGGAAGCTTCTCCACGATCAGCCAGGAAAGACTCTTTGCGGGAATTGCGCTGTCCTCTTGCCTGGATTGTTCTTTGCGAGGAAACATCCGTCCCAGCGGCCAGTAATCCCANNGCAATCCAGGCCACCGATTCGACGTTGATGGGATGCAAAGCGAACAGCGCCGCGACCATGAAACTGCGCCCGGCAAAGCCGGTTGCCCGCAACAACACCCAGAACAGCAGCACGGCGTCCAGCGCGTGGAACAGTACATTCACGTCGTGCGGGCCGGCGGGTCCCAGCCCGAACAACTGGCAATCCAACGCGTGACTGAGCCAGGTCACGGGATGCCAGTTCGCCGCATGGCCAGTGGTGAACGCCCACTTGACCGAGGTCCAGCTCAAGCCGGCTTGCACATTCCGGTTTTCGTACACATAGTCGTTGTCGTCGTACTTGATGAAAGGATGGCGATGGACCGGGTAGTACAAGGCGAGGGTCGCGACGACGAGCAGCAGACTGAGGACCACCGGATTGCGAACGAGCCTCGCAGCCTCACCGCCCTGCGGATGGGCGAGGACCTGCGGCGCCGGATTCTCGTCCACGGAACTCATGCGCTTGGTCTGCAATTTCGAGGATTATATGTGACCGCCAGTTCGCAGTTCAGTGACGGGTTGAAAACAAAAAACCCGGGACGAGCTCTGCGCCAGCATCGTCCCGGGGTGAGCGACCAGATTGTGCACGAAGCCAACGCTTAACCTTTGGTGGCGTTCGATCCGTGCATTTTCGCGCGCTCAATCAGCATCTGCACCTGCTCCTTCTGCGGGTAATCGGGATTGGTCTGGAGTAGTTTTTCCCAAACCACAACTGCGCCCTGGGGATCTTTCTTGCCTTGCCACTTTACGATGCCGAGATTAAACAGCGTTCCCGGATGGTTGGGACGAATGGCCAGCGCTTTCTCAAAACTCGCGATGGCCTTGTCGGCATCGCCGGTGTACCAGTATGAGGTGCCCAGGTCGGTGCGGACATCGGGGTTGTTCGGCTGAAGGGCCACGGCCTTCTCGTAGTATTCGATGGCTTGCGGGTAAGCCTGGCTGTCGTAGTAGAGGTTGGCGAGCTTGGTAACAGTATCGAAATCGTTGGGATTGCTCTGCAATTGCGTCAGCAGCGGCTGAGCAGCTTTCGCCAGTTCCTCGGGCGGAACGCCCGGCTGCTGCTGGGGAGAGCCGATTCCCGGAAGCTGGGCTGCTCCCACCGGAGCGCCACCTGCGGGAGCGCTTCCCATGCCGGCGGGTGCGGCGCTCTGGGCAGTCTCGGCGCCGGGCGATACCGCTGCGGAACCGCGGGCGAAGTAGCCCACCGCGATCCCGATGGCCAGTGTGATTACCGCCAGCGTATAGGCCTGCACCGTGGTGAAGCCGGCTACGGTGTTCTTGTTGTCTTGCGCAGAAGCAGAATCAGACATCGAGTACTCCTTTAGCTTCGAGCTTCGAGCTTCGAGCTTCGAGCTTCGAGCTGTTAGTAGACTATCTCTTCCTAAGCAAGCCAAGACCTTCGAGCTAGCCGTAGAAGCTATTTGCTGGTTGTTGATTTCTTCCAGCTCGTGGCTCGTGGCTCGCGGCTAATTGCTAATTCTTGGCGGCGGCAGCCTTTGCAGGCTGATCGAGGTGGAACAGACGTCCGACCGCCGCGGTCAGCACATCCTGCTCCTGCCTCTCCGGAAGTTCCTTCAATTCACGGGCCAGGGAACCAGCTATCCGTTGCGTTATATGAGATGTGAGTGCGGTTAGTGCCTGGTCCTGGTCTTCCGTGAATGGACCGAACTCATTGCGCAGGACTTCCAATTCCTGCCGGCAAAGTTCATCGAGACGTTGACGCAGGGCGACGATGGTGGGCACAACCCGCTCCACCGTCAATGTGCGACGGAATCCCGCGATTTCATCCTGCACAATTTTTCCCGCAGCCTCGGCGGCGGACTGCCGGCCGCCGGCATTCTGCTGCACCACGTGCTCCAGGTCGTCCATGTCGAACAGGGTAATGCCCTCGACTTCGCGCACTGCGGAATCAATGTCGCGCGGCACCGCAAGGTCGATCATCACCATCGGCCTGTACCGGCGCTCTTGCGCAATCTTCTCCACTTCCTCGCGGCTGAGAATCACGTCCGGGCAGGAGGTGGAGCTCACCACGATGTCCGCCTTCTTTAGATACTTGAAGCGGTCTGCAAACGAAACCGGCGTGGCCCCGGTTTTCCGGGCCAACTCTTCGCCGCGGCAGGCGGTGCGATTGATTACTCTGACCTGGCTCGCGCCGGCCTTCATCAGGTAATGCGCGGCCAGCTCGCTCATTTTGCCCGCGCCGATCAGCAGCACCTCGCGGCCGGCAAGATCGCCCAGCACCTGGCGAGAGAGCTCGACCGAAGCATAGGGGAGCGAAACCGCCGACGCGCCGATCGCTGTCTCGGTGCGGACCCGCTTGGAAATGGTCAGGGCTTTCTGCAGGACCGCGTCCAGGAAACGTCCGGTTGCGCCGACGTCCTGCGCGTGCGCCCAGGCTTCCGTTACCTGCCCGGTGATCTCCGGCTCGCCCAGGACCATGGAGTCCAAACTGGAAGTGACCCGGAAGATATGGGTCAACGCGACATCATCCATGAGCCGGTAAAAATGCGACCACTCNNATCCTCAATCCCCTCGGAACGAACCAGCTGCAACAGCGTTTCAGAGCGGCGGGCGGGGCCAATCCAGAAACGCTCGCGCACGGCGACGGGGGATGTGCGGAAGTTGAGTCCGATTACTGCCAGCGTCGGTTCCACGGTGCCTCTCATGCGCAAGGGAGTCTGACAGCAGTAAGGGCACAACAGATGCCAAAGCCTGCGGACCCGGAGCGGTGACGTAAGTTATTCCTCACCAGTATGTTAGGCCGGTTGCCGACGGTGCGGAGGCAGGGCTGAGGACGGGTCTTAGCGGCTTATCACCCTCTCAGAGTGGCTTTTCGCCCGTGAGGTTACCCTCGAAGCTGGGCACGGTGGAATTCTCTGGCAGTCCGGCCCCCGGTCTGCCAGACATCCGGGCTGTGCAGAAGTTGTATGCAAACGCTCGGTTTAGGGAGTAAAGTTACTTCGCCGTGGTTTGCGGCGCTTTTGTTCTAACCTAACCCCTCGAAGGGTTTGCTGAAGGAGAGAGGAAACGAATGACAACCAGATGGTTACCGAAGATTATTCTGTTTAGTCTTGTGCTGGCTCTGGCTTTGCCCCCGATGGCGGCAGCACAGGCGGGTGCCGATACGTATAAGGCGAAGTGCCAGATGTGTCACGGTCCCGGTGGCGTTCCCAGCGCCGGCATGGCGAAATCCATGGGGCTGAGCCCCTTGGGCAGCGCTACCGTACAGGGAATGTCGGATGCCGACCTCACCGGC
>PLBD01000434.1 GCA_003135315.1 Acidobacteriaceae bacterium
AGAAGAAGGTGCAGACCAAGGACGAGGTCCTGGCCGAGTTGATGTCCGAGCACATCGCGCTAAGAAAAAGTCTTGGGGAACTCTAACCGGCAGCTGGGTGCCGCATAACGTGCGGGACCAAGTGATGGATTTCGTCCGGCGCCGGTCGGAGAAGACCGAGATCGGCGTCGGGCGGTTGGTTGCTTGGTTGAAAGAGGCGATAGTCCTGGTAGAGCGTACCGCCTGATGAAACCAGAACACCGCCGGTTTTGCCTTGACCTGCCGTAGCTTCGGCCTACACTTATCTTGGAACAAAAGCCGGATCTCGATAATCAGCTGTGAGGATAGAGTGCGGTCCTTAGTTAGAGGGAATGATCGGCTCGCCGCCGTCCTACTACTGTTACCATTTGTCGAGCTTACATCGGTTCCAACTTAGGTTGACCTTTCGATCACCTGGCAAAGCGGAGTGCGGTCGGAACCAACCACGTAGCCGATTGCTGCGGGTAGTCCGCACGCCGTGCCGACCCTGTCGATGACCGAAAAACTTGAGCAATCGAAAGTGTAGTGGACTATGTTCGAGCGTCCGCAACATTCCCTGAGAGAACTCATCCAGTTTTCTCCCCTCGCAATCGAGGAGCTCGACCCGGAAGGCAAAGTCAAGCTGTGGAACGCCGCCGCTGAGCAGATGTTCGGCTGGCGGGAAAGCGAAGTACTAGGTAGAGCGTACCCCGCCATTCCGGCAGAAAGCCGAGCCGAGTTCGAAGATGAAATGCGCCATGTCCTTAATGGCGCCACAATCCAAAGCAAACTGGTACGCCGACAACGCCAAGATGGTCGGCAGTTTGACGCCAGACTCTGGGCCGCGCCTATTCACAACGAGAGGAACCAGGTCATTGGCATCACGAAGATTCTCGAAGACGTCACCGTCCAAGAAGCAGCGGAAGAACGCCTGCTATTGCAGTCTGCGGTGTTGCAAGCAACCGCCAACTCCATCGTGATTACCGACGACCAAGGCACAATCCTGTGGACCAACCCGGCATTCTCACAACTAACCGGGTATGGTTCGGAAGAGGTTCTGGGCAAAAATCCCCGGCTGTTGAAGTCGGGCAAGCAGGACAGTGCGTTGTATACAAATATGTGGGCGACGATCACCTCCGGGAATGTCTGGCATGGGGAGGTGGTTAACCGCAAGAAAGATGGAAGCCTTTACAACGAGGAGATGACGATCACCCCCGTGTACATCAGTAATGGCGGGATTACCCATTATGTCGCCGTCAAACAGGACGTGACTTTGCGACGGGTTGCTGAAGCGGCGCTACGTCAAGCAGAAATGCAGTATCGCTTCCTGTTTGAGAACAATCCGCTCCCGATGTGGGTTTTCGACCGTACAACTCTTAACTTTCTGGCAGTGAATGAAGCGGCGATTCGACACTATGGCTTTTCCAGGCAGGAGTTTCTGTCGATGACCACCGCGGATATAAGGCCGGAGGAAGATATTCCTAGGCTGTTGAAAGCCACCGCGCAACCGATTCACGGACTCCGGGAAGTCACGCTTTGGAGGCATCGCAAGAAGGACGGCACAATCATTGACGTCGAGATTGTCAGTCATGAGCTTGACTTCCACGGAATTCAAGCTGAGTTAGTGGCGCCACGCGATGTTACCGAGCGAAAACGGGCGGAAGAGGCATTGCGGCGCGCGGAGGAGAAGTATCGGGCTATTGTCGAGGATGCCATTGTCGGAATCTTCCAGGTCACTCCCGAAGGTCGTCCCGTTAGTATCAATCGTGCGCTTGCACGGATGCACGGCTACGACTCTGGCGAACAGTTGCTGGCGGAGGTTTCGAATATAGGAAGCGAGTTATTCGCCGATCCAAACGCCTGGCAAGGGCTCGGACGCATGCTGGAAAAGAACGGTCCGCTGCGCAACGTCGAATTGGAAATCTACGACAAAGACGGCAACAAGAAGTGGGTGTCAGCGAACGTAAGGGTCGTAACTGACGCGGCTGGGAAAGTGGTCCTCCACGAAGGCACGGTCGAGGATATTTCGGCACGTAAAGCGGCTGAAAAGCAGGTTCAATTTCTAACGTTCTACGATGTACTTACGGGCTTGCCCAATCGGACTTTGCTTCGCGATCGAGTCCTAGTGGCACTCCTCAACGCTCGACAGCGTGGGGAGAAAGTCGCTTTGTTATTCCTCGATCTCGATCGCTTTAAGATCATTAACGACTCGCTGGGGCACTCGATTGGTGACCTATTGCTGAAACAAGTGGCGCAGCGTCTTAAGAGGGGGGTGCAAGAACAAGACACGGTAGCTCACATGGGAGGTGACGAGTTTCTTATCTTGCTGACTGGCATAAAAGAAATAGCCGATGCCGTAGCGGTGGCGGAACACATCGTCAAATTGATGGCTGGCGAGTTTGTCATTCCGAGTCATTCGCTCAACATTACTTGCAGCCTGGGCATCAGTATTTTCCCGGACCACGGTGGAGACGCCGAAACTCTCGTCAAGCATGCCGACCAGGCGATGTATAGCGCTAAGGAGAATGGTCACAACAACTTCCAGTTATTCAGGCCCGGCATGAGTGTTGAGGCCACGGCAAGAATGACCCTGGAGAGCAGCCTGCGACTGGCAGTGGCAAAAAAGGAATTCTTTTTGGAATATCAACCTCAGCTGGATTTGGCTACGGGCCAGATCACAGGATGCGAGGCGCTCATCCGCTGGAGGCATCCGAAACTGGGACTCGTATTGCCCAACAAGTTCATCCCAGTTGCAGAGAGTAGCGGCCTCATCGGGCCTATCGGCGAATGGGTGCTCAAGACAGCGTGCGCCCAGGCGCGGCAATGGCAGGACGAAGGCCTTTCGAGAGTACCCGTAGCAGTGAATGTCTCGGCGCTTCAGTTCCGGCAAGAGGGCTTCGTAGAACTTATCAAAACGGTGCTGCAGGAAACCGATCTTGCTCCTGAATTTCTCGACCTGGAGCTTACGGAAAGCATGCTGCTGACGGATGCCGAGGTCATGCTTTCAAGATTGCAACAGTTGAGAGCGATGGGAGTGAATCTAACCATTGACGATTTCGGAACCGGGTATTCCAGCTTCAATTACTTGAAACATTTTCAGGTGCATAAACTGAAAATTGATCGGTCGTTCATGCGCGATGTCATGATTAGCCAGGGTGATGCCGCCATCGCCGTCACAATCATCATCATGGCAAAGAGCCTCGGTCTTAGGGTCCTTGCTGAAGGCGTTGAAAACGAAGAGCAAGTGGCTTTCTTGCGGTCGCATAATTGTGACGAGATTCAAGGAAACTACTTCAGCCAGCCGTTACCGGTGGCCGAGTTTGCTGACAAGCTGCGGGGCCTACCCCACAAGTCCGATGCAGGGCTCGCAACCGGCCATCGCTAAGGCTGCGGGAGGAAGTACGGGATTGTGGGAGCATGCAGCATAGGCAGCGATATTACAGAACGAAACGGTCGCGCCCTCAGTATGATGGGGCGACAGGTCACGAAAGTCGGACGGAGCTCGATGAAGGAACTTGGTTCACAATTGGACGACGCTGATGCGCTGGGTGCATCTATCGACGCCGAGTCATCTTCATTTCACGCGAGGCTGCTGGATAGCCTCTTCGATGGAGTCTATTTTGTCGATGTGGAACGGAGGATCACCTATTGGAATCGGGGCGCCGAGATATTGACGGGTTATTCGGCTAGCGAAGCATTACAGAGGCACTGCTACGACAATTTCTTGGGGCACGTCGATGAGATGGGCTGCGCTCTTTGTACAAACGGTTGCCCGCTTACCACTACGCTCCGCGACGGACAGCGAAGGGAGGCGGACGTCTTCTTAAGGCATAAGGCGGGGCATAGAGTCCCGGTCTGCGTAAGAGTGGCTCCGATAACAGATCGATCAGGGCGAATCGTCGGCGCCGTCGAGGTGTTCAGTGACGTTTCAGCCCAGAAGCAGGCTGAAAGGCGAGTGCACGAGCTAGAGGGCATGGCATTCCGCGACAGTTCGACTGGCCTTGCGAATCGACGCTATATCGAACTGAAGGCGAAACAATCGTTGGAGGAATTCCAGCAGTTCGGGCGATCCTTTGGACTGCTGATGTTTGATGTGGATCACTTCAAACAAGTGAACGACCGACACGGGCATGATGCTGGCGATGCCGTCCTAAAAGCCGTTTCTGACACAATGACGGGAGGCTTAAGGGAAGACGACATTGTCGGCCGCTGGGGCGGCGAAGAATTCTTGGCGATTCTCTTCGATGTGAATGCTGTTAAGCTTCGCGATCTAGCGGAACGGTGCCGCATGCTGGTCGCAGAGTCAGGAGCCTTAAGAGGCGAATCGTGGATATACGTGACAGTCTCAGTTGGGGCTACGCTCGTGACCCCAGGGGACTCCATCGAGGTCGCAATCAAGAGGGCCGACCAGTTGATGTTCGGCGACAATCGGAGTTCCCGGGCGGCGACGATTATTTTTCCCTATCTGAAATGAGTTGAGATCATGCGGAAAGCGTTCCAGGAGAGCGCTTTCCGCATGGTGACAGACCAGCAGATAAGGAGGCTGTACAAATTGTCGAACACCGAGGAGACGCAAGCGATCGCGGCGGCCAAGGCCGGCATGGACGTGAAGACAGCGCGGAAGTACCTGCGAGCCCGGCGCTTGCCGAGCGAGATGAAAGCGGAGCGTCATTGGCGGACGCGGCACGATGGTTTTGCCGAGGTATGGCCGGAGATCCAGGAGCAGTTGCGAACCAACCCTGGTTTGGAGGCGAAGACGATCTTCGCCGCATTGCAACGGCAGTATCCAGAGCGGTTTGCGGATGGGCAGTTGCGGACCCTGCAACGCCGGGTCAAACAATGGCGGGCTACCGAAGGGCCCGGGCACGAAGTGTACTTCGTGCAGGAACATCGCCCTGGGGAACTGTGCGAGTCCGACTTTACCCATCTGACGGAGTTAGCCGTCACCATCGGCGGCCAGCCGTTCCCGCATATGCTGTACCACTTTGTGCTGACGTACTCGAACTGGGAGACGGGAACGATCTGTGCGTCGGAGAGCTTGGCCAGTCTGAGCGAAGGCCTGCAAAACGCGCTCTGGGAACTGGGTGGCATACCGAGGCTGCATCGCACGGACCGCATGACGGCGGCGGTCAATAACCTGACCGAGAAGGCGGACTTTCAGAAGAACTATCAGGCGTTGCTGCGGCACTATGGCATGGAAGGACGGAAGATCCAGACCGGTCAGCCGAATGAGAATGGTGATGTCGAACAGCGGCATTACCGGCTCAAGCGAGCCTTGGAACAAGCACTGCTGTTGCGCGGCAGCCGGGACTTCGCAACGGTAGAGGAATACCGTGAGTTTCTCAGCGAGCTGTTCGAACAACTCAACCGCGGACGCAAGCCGAGGTGGGTGGAAGAGATGGAGTTGCTACGCCCGCTGCCGGATCGACGGCTGGAGAGTGCGAAACGAGTGCGCGTGCGCGTCAACTCCGGCAGTTTGATCATGGTGGCGCGGAACAACTACTCGGTGAACAGCCGTCTGATCGGCGAGATCGTGGAAGCGCGGGTGTACGCCGAGCACATCGAGGTCTGGTATGGCGGGCAGAAGGTAGAGCAGTTGCCCCGACTGCATGGCCGCACCAACTACCGCGTCGATTACCGCCACATCATTGATTGGCTGGTGCGCAAGCCCGGCGCTTTCGCCAACTACCGTTACCGCGAGCACCTGTTTCCGACCAGCCGATTCCGCATGGTGTTCGATATGCTCCAGGAGAAGCTTGGCCGGTATCAGGGCAGCAAGGAGTATCTGAAGAT
>PLBD01000157.1 GCA_003135315.1 Acidobacteriaceae bacterium
ATCGGTGTGGCAGACGCCGCAACCGGCAACCTCCACCACTACCTCGCCAGGCTGCGGCTCAAGAGGGAGAAATTCGTACCTCTCCAGACTTCGAGCAGGAGCAAGCAGACGGTAGCCGTATCCGCCTAACGTAGATGCCAAAAAAGGATTCTCCCGCCCCAACTTCGTTTAACTGCGACGTCAGAGGATTTGCAGCATATCGCGCGCGCAACCCAGAACTCTGTGATCTAAATCACTGGGGAGAGTGAGGATAAGTTGACAGGACCTTTATCTCCCGAAACGTGAGCCAGGCGGTCCGGCCTCGAGGACAGGTGCCGCTTGCGGGCGCGATTCGGTCAGGGTTTTGCACTCAGGGCGCAAAATAGCCGGAGATGTCGAGGATCAGCTGTGTCAGGGCATAGGCGTAGGCGTCAATGGAACCGTTGGTCGTCGGCACGATCGCCAGGTTGGATGTGATAAAGCCGTCGTAAGCGTTCAGCGTCGAGACCACGGGCTGTTGTTCGCCATCAGGCCACAGCGTCAGATAAGGCATCGAACCCGGCGGGACGACAGTTGCGTTAAAGATGTATGCCGCGGCGTTGCTGGGCGGAGCGCAGGCGCTTCCCACCACATTCACGGTCTTTTCGCCGCTGAAGGGCTGCCCGTTGTTGCTGCGCGTGTCCAGCACGCGGCAGGGCGCTGCCGGATACATTGAGAGCCCCCCGGTTCCTGGCGCAGCGAAGTAGCCATCGACATCAATGATCAGATCAGTATTGTTCTCGGCAAAGACATCAAGCTCTCCCCCTTGTCCTGCCTGAACGATCGCCGCGTTGGCCACAACGGTTGCCGTCGGATTATTCAGTGTCGAGACCTCGGGTTGGTTGTCGCCTTCCGGCCATACCGTCAGGTATGCGAGAGGCTGACCTTGGGGATTGGGCACCACAGTGAAGTTAAACGAGTAGGCCTGCGGCTGGCCCACACCCTGGAAGCAGGGACTGGTGAGGATCGGCAGTACGCGCATCAACTGAGCTTGCAAAGCCGGCGGCCCCAGGCCTTGGGGCATGCTCGAGTTGCGAGTATCCATCACACGGCAGGGCGCCAGCGGATAAAACTGAAGCGTCTGCGAACCGGGAGGCGCAAAGTAGCCGTCGATGTCGAGGATGACGTTGGTGGTGTCGCTGACATAGACGCTGACCGCGCCGCTACTGCCTGCAGGCACAATCGCCGCGTCCGCCTTGGTGCGGCCGTCCGGAGAGTTCAGCAGGGAAGTAATCGGCTGGGCCTCGCCGGTGGGCCAGATCGTCAGATATCCCAGAGGCGCGGGCGGTACTACCGTGACATTGAGCGAGTAGGCTGCCGCGCTTGCTGGAATGTTACATCCACCAAGCTGCGGCACGGGGAAGTCGCGTGAGGTGCCGGCCTGAATGGGACCGCCAGTCTGGCGCGTGTCTACCAGACGACAGGGCGTGATCGCGGTTAACTGATACCCGTCACCAGGCTCAACGAAGACGGCGGTGACCGCCAGGTTCTGCGTCATGGTCACGTTGCACGCGCCGACGCCGCTGCAAGCGCCAGTCCAGCCGCTGAAGCTCCAGCCTTGTGCGGGCGAGGCATTCAGTGTCACCGGACTGTTAGCCGGATACAAATGACTGCACGTGCCTGGACAATTGATATACCCGTCGGTGCTGGTGACACTGCCATTGCCGGCGGTAGACACAGTCAGGGTGACAGGATTCTGGGTGAAGCTGGCTGTGACTGAGAGGTTCTGCGTCATGGTCACACTGCAGGACCCGGTACCCGAGCATGCGCCGCTCCAGCCGGCAAAGCTCCAGCCTGCTGCCGGTGAGGCATTCAGTGTGACCTGCGAATTATCGGGATAGGAATGGCTGCACGTGCCCGGGCAGTTGATGAAGCCGTCGGTGCTGGTAACGGATCCGTTGCCGCTGGTCGAGACGGTTAGCGTATTCGTCAACAGCGTGGTCGTCAGGGCAGTCATGAGGTTTTGCCCGTTCATGCTTCCCCATCCGGTCACGAGGTCATAGCCAGGCACAGCGTAGTAGAACTTCGATTGCCCGTCGGTGTCATTATTCCCACTGGTTATGTCGTGGAAGTCGCTGTTGTAGTTGGAACTCTGACCGATCGAGTAGAGAGTGGGGTTGAGAAAGCCAAGACCAGCCCCATCGCCATTGGCCACGAGTTGCTGGTTGACCAGCGCGAGCCACGCAGCCCAACGCGGGGAGGCAAAGCTGGTACCGCCCCAATTGGTTGCGCATACTCCCCGGTCGTAGCAGATGTAATTGACGTAGTCCGCTTGCAGTGCGACGTCCGGTGAATTGCGTAGGGTGGTTGAACCATCATTGGACGAGTTAATGACCGGTGTCTGCCAGCTCTGAATGGGGAAGTATCTGGCGCCATCGTCAGCCGGGCCGCCGCCGCTGCCGCCGCCATCATCATTCCACGCCACTTCCGATTGCCATGGGCCTCCGGGACCACTCGTAGTCAACTGGGTTCCACCGACAACCGTGAGATGAACGTCCTCCGCCGGATAACCCATATCCTGGTCGTCCCTTCCGGTGTAAGCCCCGTTGTCTCCTGAAATGCTGAAAAAGGTCTGACCCTGCGCCGCCATTTCCTCGAAATAAGGATCGTCGGTCGTCGGATCGTCCGGCGACCACCACCAGGAGTTACTCAGCTGCTTGGCAATGTTGTCGGTGGCCATGCGACTGAATATGTACCCGTCGACACCACTACCGAAACTTGTCGGGCCAATATAGACGCTGAGCTGAGCGAGGCCGGGAGCCACCGAAACCGCTTGTTCTATATCCAGGCAGACCTCGCCTTCGTCGTTGGCGTTGCTCCAGTCCGAAGCCGAGCCGCCATCCACAACTATGTTGGCGATCGGAACGTTGTTGCTCTGATGGATATTCGAGAAGTACAAGCTAACGTCAGTCGCGGTATAGCCCGAAAATTCCGCCAGCCCGACCGTTTGTCCACCGCCAGTGTTGGAGCCCATGTTGTAGGCGGCTCGCATATCACTGCCAAGGAACGACGAGTCCGGACCGGAGCCCGTGCCCTGGCCGCCCGGACCTCCGGATCCCGCGGGACGTGGGCCTGCCCCGGGACGCGGATACGAGTAATCATTCAGGCCAGAGATGTGCGATACGGGTGCATCCAGAGCCAGTGATGGTTCACGATCCGGCGAATAGAAGATGCGGCCTTCCCCCGGAAGCTGATAAGTCCTCATCTTGACATTGAAAGTCTCTTCGATTTGAGCCACCGAGCCGCGGACAACCAACATCAGGCGATTCGGAGCCTGATACGTCACGGCAAAACCATTGGCTACGGCGAAATTGGCCACCTTCTGGTATTCCGCTTCCGTGCGCCCGAACCTTTCCGTGAACTCAGTCACGCTGAGCCAATGGCGGTAGTCGGGGCTGGTTGGATCGGAGAGCCGATCTATCAAACGGGTCAGCCCCTCCTGGTTGCGCACCGGCAGATGGATGACGAGGTTCAGGGACTGAGTTGATGGCAGAAGGCCCACGGGCACTGCGCGCCCGCTGGCAACCACGGGGCGAACGTGATTGTGCAATACCTGGAGTGTCTGTTGGGCTTGTCCGGGAATAGTGATCAACAAGAACGCAGCGGCGCAGATAACCGTAGCAAGTCCCGACGGCGTTCGGTGTGAGAACAAAAGCCGATCTTTGCTAACGTGCAGATTCTTACGCATTTTGCCTCATTGTGTAATCCCGGTATCGTTGCCGGGAAAAAAGTCGCATGAATTGAATCAAGTATAATTCGCGAACCGATGGCACTTACCTCTGGCACCAAACTTGGTCCTTATGAAATTCTGTCGCCGCTGGGCGCAGGCGGCATGGGCGAGGTGTATCGCGCCCGCGACACACGCCTCGACCGCAGCGTTGCGGTCAAAATTCTCCCCTCCCATCTCTCGGAAGACGCAGAGGCCAAGCAGCGCTTCGACCGGGAAGCCCGGACGATTTCGTCGCTAAATCATCCCAATATCTGCACCCTCCACGACGTTGGACACCAGGATGGGATCGATTACCTGGTGATGGAGTATCTGGAAGGCCAGACTCTTGCCGACCGCCTGGCCAAGGGTCCTCTGCCGGTTGAACAGGTCCTGCGATACGGGATCGAAATATGTGACGGGCTGGAGAAGGCGCATCGCAGTGGAGTGGTGCATCGCGATTTGAAGCCCGGGAACATCATGCTGACCAAGACCGGCGCCAAGCTGATGGACTTTGGTCTGGCCAAGGCGTCGATTGCGAATGCGGCTGCGGCCTCCGGGCTCACGGCAAATCTGAGTTCGCCTCCAGCGAGCCATCCCCTCACGGCGCAGGGCACAGTGGTGGGAACGTTCCAATACATGTCGCCGGAGCAGATTGAGGGCAGGGAAGCCGACGCGCGCTCGGATATTTTCGCTTTGGGAGCGGTGTTGTATGAGATGGTCACGGGAAAGCGGGCCTTCGAGGGCAAGACGGCGGCGACCGCGATGGCTGCGGTGTTGGAGCGCGAGCCGGCCCCGATCTGTTCCATGCAGCCGATGACCCCGCCGGCGCTGGAGCGGCTGATCAGGACTTGTCTGGCCAAGGACCCGGACGAGCGCTGGCAGACGGCGCACGACGTGAAGCTTCAGCTCAAGCAGATCGGTGAAGGCACATCGCAGGCCACCGCGCCGGCCATGGCAATAACGCCACCGCGCAAGCGGCGTAACGGGTTGGCCTGGAGCGTGGCTGCGGTCCTGGCGGTGATTGCCGCAGGGGCACTGTTCTTCCTGTATCAGGCGAACCAGAAGCAGTTGCCGGTGTTGCGCGTCGAGATCAGTCCTCCCGACAAGATGCAGTTCAACCTGTCAGGCGATCACAGCGGCCCGGCGATGATTTCTCCGGACGGTCGTTACATTGTCTTTTCGGCCTACGGTTCCGCAGGCGCACAACTCTATCTGCGGTCTCTGGATTCAACTTCTCCCGACGCCCTCCCCGGCACTGAGGGTGCGATGTTTCCCTTCTGGTCGCCCGACAGCCGCTCCATAGCTTTCTTCACCGACGACAAGCTGAAACGAATCGAAGTGAGTGGCGGCACGCCGGTCACGATCTGCGGTTCGACGCTGGGACGCGGCGGCAGCTGGAACCAGGACGGAACCATTGTTGCCGCACTCTCCTACAACACCGGCTTATCGCGAGTCCCAGCCAGCGGAGGCGCGCCCGTGCCGGTCACCACCGCGGATGGCGCCGTCTACACGTCTCATCGCTGGCCCTGGTTCCTGCCTGACGGCAAGCACTTCCTCTACATCGCGGTTAAACACAATGCTCCGACCAGTCCGGAAACCGCGGTGTTTCTGGCTTCGCTGGACGGCAAGGAAAACCGGCTTCTGTTTCACACCCTGTCGAACGCCATTTATGCCTCGGGACGTCTACTGTATCAGCGCGAAAATTCTCTGGTGGCACAGCCTTTCGACGCATCCAGCGGCAAGTTCTCCGGCGAGCCGCAAACCTTGACGGAAAACGTTCAGTTTGACGCCGGGCTCTGGCGGACGAACATAAGCGCCTCTACCGGCGGCGTGCTGTTGTATGCCTCCGGCACAACTTCCGGGACCGAGATCCTGACCTGGTACGACCGCAGCGGAAAGCGGCTGGGCACGGTGGGCGAGCAAGGCGAGTTCTACGATCTGGATCTTTCCCCTGACGAGAAGAAAATCGCGACCACAGATTTGAATGCAAGCATCGCAAGCATCTGGGTGCGCGATCTGACAAACAATCTCAGGACACGGCTCACCTTCAGTGGTGGCGCCCACCTCACTCCC
>PLBD01000224.1 GCA_003135315.1 Acidobacteriaceae bacterium
GCGATTCCCGCTTCACCATGAACGTAGGCGGCGGCCGCCTGGCCCTCGCGGATTTCCCCCGCGCCAGCATTGCGCCCAGCGCAAGGGGTCAGGTGTCGTGCGTTAATTGGGAAACAAACCTTTGTTTCCCCACACCACCGCTACTGCGGGATAAAGGAGCGTCTGCGGCTTAAGGAGAGGAGGTCTCCGGCTTCCCACTTTTTCGTTTTTGTCGGACAAGCCAAATCACTAGGCCGATCCAAAGTATGCCGACGACAATAGCGGTCGTCAGCCTAATGTAGAACCGGGTGCGCCACTCGTCCAGATTAGCGGGCGAAGAAGCCGTCATCCACGCACAAAAAAGAGCCTGATACACGCTAAGCGCCTCCAGAAGCGTAAGCATCCCCAAGATGATCTTACCCCAAAAAAATCCTTTGCTGCCCATGTCTCACGGCCCTCCAGGCTGATGAATGCTGCCGTCTGCGTACACTACGACATTGTGGGAGGTCGTTGAAGTATTACCCCCATAATATCCACCGTACGCAGCACCGATCGGACTGGACGTGACCACAGTCACGTCGTGGGGGGTTGATTGATAAATGACGTTTGCGGCCCAGGTATTGCAATCGTTCACACCCGGTGCCCATGCCCCTAGCGGTGTTCCCACCTGAGTATACGTCGCAAACGCTCCTGGATTTACGTTTGAGTAGGTTACCGTGCTGGTTGGAATCTGCCCGGTATGATCGACAACATAGGTTTGCACTCCGGGATAGTCCGATTGAGGCACCCCTTTTGCCGTACCCATTCCCACCGAAACTCCCGTGTTGGTAGTAAGCCACTGATGATCGACCCCAACAGCGTCGAGAGCACCCCCTCCTGGGATTTGCGCCGGTCGATTATTTAGCGTCACCGTGAACGGCGAATTCGCTGCGTTGTTTGGGGCTACTGTGTTATAGCCTTCCAAACAAGAGCTTAAAGAACGACTCAACTACACGCCGCGGAATCAGCACCAAGACGGCTCCAACCCCGGGGAAGATCGACAAAAACTCTACGAGTCGAAGCTTAACATGATAATCATAAACAATGACATGATTAACCCGAATCCCCTTTGCTGGATCGCCCAGTACTATAATATTGTAAATCAATGCAATCATCCCGAGCAACAAGAATGCATAGCCAACAAGACGTAAACGCGTAAGTTTTCGCTCAAGATATTCTCTGAATTGAGTGTCAGTCATCATCGCCGTATGCTTTCGTCTTCAGTCATTTTCCATTCTATTTTATTGATTGGTACTTGAATGGAAGTCTAGAACCCAGGAGGTCCATAAGCTGGATTATAATAGAGCCCGGGCAATGGCCCGATGACCGGCGCGGGGCCTTGGGGTATCGGTAACGTCCGGAATCTTGCGGACTTTCAGTGAACGGGTAGTACGGAGGAAGGTTTCCCTCCCCATGAACGAAGACCAACCGACGGAGACAACGGCGGCGACTGCCGACAGTGCGGTAAAGCCGCTAGGAGACGTGATCGCCATCAACGAAGGCCTGATCAAGGACCACCTCGACAAGATGGTCGTAAAGACCGTGGAAGAGACCTTGAACGCCATGCTGGACGCCGAAGCCGAGGAGCAATGCGGGGCGAAGCGCTACGAGCGGACGCCGGATCGGCTCGACAACCGGGATGGCCACTACGACCGGCAACTGCACACCAAGGCCGGCGAAGTGACCCTGAAGGTGCCGCGGCTGCGGAAGCTGCCCTTCGAGAGCGCGATCATTGAACGGTACAAGCGCCGGGAGATCAGCGTTGAGGAGGCGCTGGTGGAGATGTACCTGGCCGGCGTCTCCGTCCGCCGGGTCGAGGACATCACCCAGGCCCTGTGGGGCACCCGCGTCAGCCCCAGCACCGTCAGCGAGCTCAACCAGAAGATCGCCGTCCAGATCGAGGAGTGGCGCAACCAGCCGATCGCGGGTGAGCACGCCTACGTGTACATCGACGGGATCTGGCTGAAGCGCTCGTGGGGAGGCGAGGTGAAGAACGTGAGCATCCTGGTCGCGATCGGCGTCAACCAGGACGGTTTCCGCGAGGTTTTGGGCGTCATGGAGGGGGCGAAGGAGGACAAGGCCTCCTGGGTCAACTTCCTGCGGCATCTCAAAAGTCGGGGACTCTCCGGCGTACGCCTGTTCGTCAGCGACAAGTGCCTCGGCCTGGTGGAGAGCCTGGTCGAGTTCTATCCGACGGCCCGCTGGCAGCGCTGCGCGGTTCACTTTTACCGCAACGTGTGGACCGCGGTCCCGACGAGCAAGGTGCGCGAGGTCGCAGCCATGTTGAAGGCGGTCCACGCCCAGGAGGACCTCCAGGCCGCGCGGGACAAGGCCGTGTTGATCGTCGCCAAACTGCGGGAGATGAAGCTGGCCGGCGCTGCCGAGATCGTCGCCACCGGCGTCGAGGAGACGCTGCAGTATTTTCACTTTCCCTCGGAACACTGGCGCAGCCTGCGCACCAACAATCCCCTCGAACGGCTGATGAGGGAGATTCGGCGGCGCACCCGCGCCGTCGGCGCCTTTCCCGACGGCAACAGCGCCCTGATCTTGGTCTCCGCTCGGCTGCGCCACGTGGTGGGCACGCAATGGGGCCGCAAACGGTACATGGACATGAACCGGCTCAATGGCCTTCCGATCACTTCGCCCGCTCCCGATAAAATCGTGGCGGCGAGCTTCGCATGAGACCCCTCTCCCTGGACCCTCACCCCCTTCGCCCGCGGACCCCGCGAGGCCGGCTCGCGCTCCGCGACTCGCCGG
>PLBD01000028.1 GCA_003135315.1 Acidobacteriaceae bacterium
GGAATCCAGGAAAATCAGACTGAGTGGGCCGAGGATGTGCGCTTCGTCTCCAGGGCCACCGGCTCATTCAATTACCTCGCAGGCGTTTACTTTTCGCACCAGACACTCAGCACCGTATCAACCGCCATAGTAGGACCCGCACTTGGCATCTATCCGACTGACGTTTTTGGGTACATCAATGCCGATGTGACGACCCAGAGTACCGCGGGTTATGGGCAACTGAGCTATGACTTGACCAGCCAGTGGAACGCGACTTTCAGTGCGCGGTATTCGGATGAGCACAAGGAGGTCTTGCAGAGCCAGATCGGCGACCCCTACCAGGTTTTACTCGCGACGCAGCCACCGCAGCTCCTCTCCCGAAATGACGATAAGTTCACGCCTGCGGGAAGCATCACGTATAAATTTGACAAGAACGTCAACGGCTATGCCTCGGTAAGTAACGGATTCAAGGCCGGCGGCTTTAATGTGTTTTCCATCTCACTGACCGATCAAGCCCGCTATGCGCCCGAGACGGTGACCAGCTACGAACTGGGGCTCAAAAGCCTCCTGGCGGATGACCGGATTCGCCTCAATTCAGCCATTTATTATCTGGACTACAAGAACTTGCAGGTCAATCAATTGGTCCTCGTCAACGGGACGCCTCAATTTACAACCTCAAATGCGGCGACCGCAACAAGCAAGGGAGCCGAGATCGAGCTTGGCGCGCGATTGACAGCCGAGTTAGGCCTGAACATGTCGTACGGCTATTGCGATGCCGTGTTCAAGTCTTTTCCGAATGCGACGGCGCAGGGTGCCAATTACTCCGGTTACCAACTCCCGGATGCAGCGAAGAACACGGTGTCGATTGCTCTCGATTACACGCACCCTGTAAGCGCTGCACTCGAGTTCATGGCGCGTACCGATTTTACCTACCGTAGCGGTGCCTATTTTCAACCCGATAACACTCCGGACTTGTATCAGGGCGGCTATGGTGTAGCCGGCGCTCGCCTCGGTGTGGGCGGTCGCGATCATCGATGGGGAGTCACAGCCTGGGTGCGCAATCTAAGCAATCGCACCTACGCGCTATCGCGAACCGACGGCCCGATTGTGCCTGGGCAGGTCATCGAGAGCCTGGGACTGCCGCGGATGTACGGCGTCGACTTGCACCTCGCGGTTCGTTGAGGGCTGATGGTCGACTCTTTGCTATGACCGTATCCCCGCGGGCGCCCTCCTCGCCGCGCCTATCGCGCCCGACCCTGTTGGGATTCGGATTCGGTTCGCTCGCCACAGGGATATTCTCGACAACCCCTGGGGTGTTGTTACTCTATTTTCTCACCGACACCCTGGCCGTACCCGCGGCCCTCGCGGGTTTGGCTGTATTTTTGCCCAAGGCCTGGGACGTCATCGCAGATCCTCTCATGGGGTACTTCTCCGATCGGACGCGAAGCCGCTTCGGCAGACGCCGTCCTTACCTGCTCATCGGCGCCCTCGCCATGTCGGTCACTTATGTGTTCCTTTTCACCGTGCCGGCATTCGAATCGCCGCTCGAGAGTTTCTGGTACGTGATGATCCTGTTCACTTTGAGCGCAACCGCCTATACGGTGTTCGCAATCCCTTATGTTGCCATGCCGGCAGAGATGAGCGAGGACAGTAACGAGCGTGTGAGGATCGTGTCATATCGGATGACTTTTGCAATGGCCGGCGCGATCGTCGGATCTGCCTTTGCTCCCTGGTTGGTGTTTGCATTCGGCGGCGGTCGGCACGGATATGCGTGCATGTCCCTCATCGTGGGCGCGGTTTGCGCAGCGGCGATGCTGGCAGCTTTTTTTGCCACCCGCGGCGTTCAATTAAACGAGAGCCCGTCGGCACCGGGCGGCCTTGTGCAGCAACTGCTCGACACCCTTCGCAACTCTCATTTCCGTGCGCTTGCCCTGGTCTATTTGGTTCAAATCCTCGGCATCGGCACGCTGGTGGCCGCGGCACCGTATTTTGCGGCCCACGTGCTGGGTGCCGGTGAGGCCCTGGTCGGCGCCATGCTGCTTGTCATGATGGGGACCGCGACGCTGAGTATTCCTCTATGGAACACCCTGGCTGTGCGATGGGGGAAGAAACCCAGCTATTATCTCGCAATTATGTTGCTCGCCTCGTCCATGATCGGTCTTGCGTGGCTGGGACCCGCGACTTCGCATCTAGCCCTTTACGTGCTCCTGGGCATCACGGGTTTGGGTTTTGGCGCCCAGCAGGTGCTGCCTTTCGCGATGCTGACCGACATCATTCATCACGACGTGGCTGGCCGCGAAGGCGTCACCACCGGTTTTTGGGTGGCCAATGAGAAGTTGGGACTTGCGCTTGGACCGCTGGTGGCCGGACTCATTTTACAACTCTGTGGCTTCCGGGAGCGACCCTCGAGCACAATCTTGCAGCCAGCAAACGCCATTTTCGGGATTCGCGTTGCCTTCTCGCTCATACCAGCGCTGCTGCTCATGACGAGCGCGCTCTTACTTACCCGCTGTCGCAACCCACAACCCGCGCCGCCAGTGGCCAGGAAGCAGGCTGGAATGTGACGGAGGAGACCGCGACGCCACCACTCCTCGAGCGAATCAGCGACTACCTTACCTGGTACGCGCAGAGGACCCCTCGAGCCGAAGCGCTGCCCCTTGGGACCCAGCGCATAACCTACCAACAGCTCGCATTCGAA